>JANXYC010000279.1 GCA_025350305.1 Cyclobacteriaceae bacterium
CTCGTTGACGAACGTTTCCATTTTTTTGTTAAGATCTCCCTCGAGGTTAACCAGTACCAGGTTCTCGCGATCGAATCCCAGGTTTTTGCTTTTGATGAATTTGATCTGCCGGTACACCACGAGCGTGCAGAAGATCAGCACGATGGTAAGGCAAAACTGGAATACGACAAGTCCCTTGCGCAACGAAATCGAACCTGGATTGAATTTCAGCGTCCCTTTCAATACACCCACGATGTTGAAAGAAGAAAGGAGGAAGGCCGGATAGCTGCCGGACACAATCCCGGTGGCGAGGCTTATGCCCACTAAGATGAGAAGCAGGGTAGGGTCGGAATAGTTTATAAATATTTCTTTTCCGGTGATTTGCCGAAACATGGGCAGTAACATTTCAACAACCAGCAGGGAGCCGGCAAGGCCGGTGAGGGAATGGAGAATGGCTTCGCCCATGAATTGGATGATGAGCACCTTTCGTGTTGCCCCACTTACCTTGCGGATGCTGATCTCCTTGGCGCGTTTCATTGACTGCGCCGTGGCGAGGTTCATAAAATTAATGCAGGCAATGAGAAGTACCACGATGGCTACCATCGAAAACGATTTGACGTAATCGATCCGTCCGCCATTCTGCTTGCCGTCCTTGAAATTGGAATAGAGGTACATTTCCGAGTAGGGCTGAAGAAAAAGTTCAACATTATTATCAGGGAGTTTTTGTTCGATAAAATCTTTGATCTTGGCATCCACCTCCTGCTGTGTAACACCCTCGTGAAGCATGACAAACGCACGGGGACCGTTGTTACCCCATTGCCTGATCCATTCATTCCTTTTTGCCCATGCCTCAAAGGGCAGGATAAAGTCAAATTGAAGTGATGAGTTTGAGGGAACGTTTTGCAGAACACCGGTCACTTCGAAATCGTCCTGGTTGTTAACACGAACGATTTTGCCCATCGGGTCTTCATGGCCAAAATACAGTGCAGCCGTTTTTTCAGAAATGACAATAGACGTTGGTTTGACGAGGGCTGTTTTTGTATCACCCCTTACCAACGGGAAACTGAACATCTCCAGCAGGTCGGGCGAAGAATAGCGACCAGTTTGTTTGTGTGATTCTTTGCCCACGGTAATCAATTCCTGCATCTCCCACGTGATTTGTACCGCGTGTGAGATTTCAGGCACTTCATTTTTAAGAGCCTCCGCGAGGATTCCCGGAGTGGATGAATCCGACTGTGGTACCCCATCAGCATAATATTGGTTTTCCATCACGCGATACAGCCGTGGTCCGTTTTTGTGGAAGGCATCGAACTTCAACTCATCGATGATCCACAGGAGGATGAAGATGCTACACGACAAACCGAGAGCGAGGCCCAGCAGGTTGATGGCCGTGAAATACTTATAGCGCAAAAAATTGCGGAAGGTGATTTTCAGGTAGCTGAGTAGCATATGGGCGAGGTTTGGTCCCTAAAGCGGAGTCAATTTTCGGTCCAAAGGGGAATGATCCAATACAAACGATTACAGCCCTTTTCCTTCGTCAGCCTTGTACGGCACCGGTCGATTGTGTCCGACTGTGGAGCAATGGATCATTCATGTTGAGGGCGATTCGACTTTATTCGGAATCTACAAAAGAGCGCCAAACATCGCTCCATCAGGTTATCGCAAAAAATAAAGGCCACCCCGAACTCGTCAAGATGAACCTTTTATTTTTCAACCTTGCAATCAATTCTTTTTATTCCGGCCCAACTCAGTCAACTTGTTCACATCATTGTTCACAGACAAGATTAACAAACAGGTGGCGGTGCAAAACACAGGACTGGTGATACAATGGTGACCGCTCCAGCTACCATCATCATTTTGGATCGTCAGCAGACGGCCGCTCATCGTGTCATACCACTTTTTCCATTCATTATCCTTACCGATAATCATACTCTCACCAGTTTGCAGATAACTCAGGAACTCTTCTCCGCCATTGCTTCCAAAACCATCCATCACGTCGGCACGCTGTGCCTGCACTTTGGCGGATTGATACACTTCGTAGGCCGTGGCGTACTTCATTGCTTCATCTTTACCGAAGCCAATTATCTCCAGATTTTGTGCAGTGGGCGATGCGTTTGCTGCCAAACGCCCCTCTTGCCTGGCTTTGTTTATAGCTTCGTCTGCCCGGCGTGCTTCTTTGGCGCTGGCACGAGCTGAACCCGTGACTGAGTAGAGCATTACGCCAGCGCCCATTTCAGTTTTAACGTTGCCCGTTTTGGAATCGTAATTTCCTTTTTGAAATTCGCGAGCGCGATCAAGCGCCTTGTCATCTACCGTAGCACCCTGACCCTGTGCAGCCTCCAGCGCGTTGGTGGCGAAGGATGATTGCAATACACCAGCCCAGCCGGAACCTGCGAAACTCCCATTGCCATTTTGCGCTTGCTGGATTTTCGAGACACAAATATTGTTGGCCTTCTTCACGCGTTCTTTAAGTTGTTCATCGTGTTCAATATTTCCATCCAGCAGGTTGGAAAGAAATTGTGATGTGAGGATAACATCAATATTGGCACCCAGCTTGACTTGTATTTGCGTACCGGTTTGGTCCGTGATGTTGATATTTTTCGTGGAGGAAGACTCAATCTCTCTTAACAAATAACGGAGTGCATTCCGAAGCTGTGAAGAATAGTCTCCGGTTTTAAGGGTACTGCCGCTGCGCAACAAAGCCATCGCCACCATCGCTGTAGTAGCCGGGTCAGATGGCACGGCCTTAGGGTCCATCACATCCTGTCGGTGATGACTACCGGCACCCCATCCGCCATTTTGACTTTGCGCTTTTGTAATCCATTCCAGGCCGTG
>JANXYC010000284.1 GCA_025350305.1 Cyclobacteriaceae bacterium
GGAAACAATTGTTATGCACCCCTTTTAAAACCGCTGATCAGGGCCTCTTTTATTTTTTGCCGGTTTTACGTACATTCATTTTATGGCAAGACCAGTTTTGGCTCTATTTGCACTAGCCTTGGCCTTGTTGCTGGCAGATTGTTCCAAAAGAGCCGGCGAAGAAGGATTTACCACAGAGCCTGAAGTACAAATTGATCTGGACCAGATCAGGGAACGTGGCTTTTTACAAGCTATTGTTGACAACAACTCTATCAGTTATTTTATCTACCGCGGCCAACCGATGGGTTACGAGTATGAACTTCTCCAAAGTCTTACACGCCATTTGAAAATCAAGTTGAAGATAAAAGTAATCAGCGGAGTTGAACAGTCGATTGACTTGTTAAACAAAGGTGAGGGTGACCTGATTGCCTTCCCGCTCACCATCACCCAGGAACGCAACAAGTACCTTTCATTTGCGGAGGCCCAGTTCAATACCTGCCAGGTGCTCGTTCAGAAAAAACCTGCCAATTGGAGGAGGATGCCACCCGCCCGGCTAGAACGAACGTTGTTGCGCAACCCGGTGAAATTAATTGGGAAAGAGGTGCATGTCATGAATGAATCTTCTTTTAAAGAACGATTAACAAATCTCTCTCAAGAGATCGGTGGCGAAATTATCATTCATGAAGATAGTGCTGAGGCAGAAACAGAGTCACTCATTCAGAAAGTCGCCATGGGTGAAATACAGTATACGGTCACGGACCAGACGATAGGCATGGTGAATGCCATCTATTACCCCAACCTGGATGTAGGCACGGTCTTGAGTTCACCGCAACAAATAGCCTGGGCTGTCAGGAAAAATTCTCCAGATTTGCGAGGAGCGGTAAATGAATGGTTAGCGGAGTTGAAGCGAACGGGCGGCTTTACAATGCTGTACAACAAGTATTTCAATAACCCCCGGTCCTCTCAAATCCTGATTGCGAGTGAGTATTCTTCGGTGGGCGGGAATAAACTTTCACCGTATGATGAGGCAATTAAAATCGAAGCAAAAAATCTGGGTTGGGATTGGCGGTTGCTGGCCTCGATCGTTTATCAAGAATCAAACTTTCAACCCAACGCCGAGTCATGGGCTGGGGCAGTGGGCCTGATGCAACTCATGCCAGCGACGGCCGAACAGTTTGGCGCATCGGATCGTACGGATCCAAGACAAAGTCTCAGGGCCGGAGCGCGTTGTCTCAAACATTTCGATAAGCTTTGGAACAAATACGTCACGGATCCGAACGAACGACTGAAATTTGTCCTGGCTTCCTACAATGCAGGACTTTCACATGTCGTGGACGCGAGAAATCTGGCAAAAAAATACGGCAAGAATCCTGCCCGGTGGGATGACGTTGAATCATTCTTAAAGCAGAAATCTAACCCAAAATATTACCGCGACCCCGTCGTGATGGCTGGATATTGTAAATGCGAGGAGCCCGTGAAGTATGTGAGGGATGTATTAAACCGGTACGAGGAGTACAAAATTCTTATCGCAGCTACGTGAGTTGATTAACAATTTTGCCAAAATCCAATGATTGCCAGGTTGATTCAATGGAAGGTAGCTTCATGACTTGATCCATAATTGCTTTTTGCTGACGACCTTTTTGAAGCGCTTCAGCGTACCGCATGGTATCATGAAAGGTTACCATGGAATATAGCGGAATCCATTTTTCAGGATACAATTCATGAAGTTTCGCCTCAATTTTTTTCCGCAGCAGAAAATCAGCATCGCCGACCAGGTCTCTCATCTCAACAAAGTTATCGAGTGCAAGTTGCGCGATGGCGTCGGTATCCGGCTTGCGCTGACGCTGAAATTCAGGAAACACCTGTGTCCAGTCATCCTGATACTCGTTCAGTAAATCATTCAGCACGCGGCAATCTTCAAAACCGGCATTCATGCCCTGACCATAAAATGGAACAACTCCGTGGGCGGCATCTCCGATGAGGATCGTATTGTTTTTATACCACGGAAGGCAACGAATCGTAACGAGTGAGGAAGTTGGATTATCGCGGAAGTCCTCGGCGAGGGTTGGCATTAATTTGGTTGCATCCGGAAATGACGTCTCAAAGAAGGTCTGAATTTTTTCAGGCGATCCAAGTTTTTGAAAAGAAGGATCTCCATCAAAAGGAAAGAACAAGGTGCATGTAAAAGAAGCGTCGGGGTTAGGAAGGGCAATCAGCATGAAGCTCTCGCGTGGCCAGATATGCAGCGCTTCCTTCTCCATCAGAAATGATCCATCCTCGCCGGAAGGTATGCGAAGTTCTTTGTAGCCGTGTTCAATGTACGTTTGTGAATATTCAAATCGGTCGGTTATTTGTAGGGCTCCCCGAACTGCAGAAAATGATCCGTCGGCGCCGATGATCAGATCGGTTTGATGATGTTTGGTGTCGCTATAATTTTGAAATGTCAACTCCGTCTTATCGACATTGACGTCCAGGCACTTGTGTTCAAAGAAGAAATCAACGCCCAATTTTTCAGCTTCGTTGATGAGTAACATGTTCAGATCACTCCTGGAAATTGAATTGATGAACTGACCTTTTGTCCCATAGGGTTGAAAAGTCAGGTTTCCCGGGATGTCGTGAATCATGCGGCCATTCATAGGAACTGCATTTTGTTTCAAATGGGCGGCGAGTCCGACCTCTTGAAGAGCCCGGAGCCCACGGTTGCTCAAGGCCATGTTGATGGAACGTCCACCGCCCAGCATAGCAGAACGCATGTCAAACCTCCGGTCAAAAACGGAGACTTCATAACCGCGCTTCTTCAGGTAAATTGAGAGCAGCGAACCTACTAAGCCCGCCCCCACGATGGTAACTTTAGATGGTTTCTTGTTCATGGATGGCACAATTTCAACAGCAAATTCATCAGATAATTTCCATTAAAGTATGACAAAGATCAGTGGATGGTTAAATGTTGCAAAGGCGGGGTTGGGCATACCTAAGCAAGGGCCTTCTTGAAAATTTCGGCGAATTGAAAAACTTCTTCGAATGTATTATAAAGGGGCACGGGAGCAACACGTATTACGTCAGGTTCCCGCCAATCCGCAATTACACCGGCCTTCGTTAGTTTATCAAAAACTTTCCGACCACTTTTTTTCATGAGAAGTGATAATTGGCATCCACGCTCGTTCGGATCTTGAGGCGTGATAATCACAAAACGATGTTGACCGGGGTCCAGCGCGCGCAAAAGAAAATCCAAATAGCCAGTAAGGAGGACACTTTTCTTTCGCAAGGCCTTCATGCCCGCTTTTTCAAAAAGACTAAGCGAGGCCAAATGGGCTGCCCCGCTCAATATTGGAAAATTTGAGAGTTGCCACCCATCGACACCAGGCATGGGAACGAATCCTTTCTTCATCTTAAAGCGATCTTTTTCGTGATGACCCCACCAGCCTGCCTGGCGTGG
>JANXYC010000006.1 GCA_025350305.1 Cyclobacteriaceae bacterium
CGCAGTCGCTGGAAGAAATTGGTAAAGTGGAGCAAATGCCAAAGTTGGAGGGTAAGAGTTGAAAATCTTCTTGCCCCAAATCACCCTGAAATTATGAAAAGGAATTGAAAGCAAAACAAAAAAAAAGAAAATCCCCCAAAGTCCTTGACCCCGGGGGAAATTCTTGTCTATAGTTGGCTTTAATCTGATTCGAAGATATAGTCAACGGCTATACCTGCAAATCAAAAGACGATCGATAGAATTTACAAGGGCTGAGTGGCTGATTTCGGCGTTAAAGTGCGTTTTGCAGTATCCTTCTTTTCGTGATTTTCCTTCTGTACGTTATCTTTTAATCTGGAACCTGGAAAGGTTGTCTTGCGGCTAATGTCATAGACGAGCGCAAAAAGGGACGCGAAAAATAACACGGCCAATCCGACAAAGATTTTTTTTGAGCGTGTCATAGATCGTTAATTCAACCCATGGAAATATCCCAATTAAAAAGGGGCTTGCGCCCCTGCTAAGTTTATTTCACTTTATGCACTACTTCGGCGAATGCGGCTGGGTGATTCATCGCCAGGTCGGCGAGAACTTTCCTGTTCAAATCGATACCGGCTTTTTTCAGTTTTCCCATTAACTCCGAATAGGACATATCGTGTAATCTTGCTCCTGCATTGATACGCTGGATCCAAAGACCGCGGAAGTCGCGCTTCTTGGCTTTGCGATCACGGTAGGCATATACCAGTCCTTTTTCGACCGCATTTTTGGCTACGGTCCATACATTTTTCTTTCTGCCAAAGAAACCTTTGGCTAGTTTGAGCACCCTCTTGCGCTTGGCGCGGGATGCTACGGAGTTTACTGAACGTGGCATATTGTTAATTTTTTTGGTTTTTGGCGCCCCGTTCCCGATATCAGGATAGGATCTTTAGGCCATAAACCGGGTTAAACATTTGAAAAACCTCCCGTCCCGATAGCTATCGGGGTGGGATTACAGCGCATATGGAAGCATCGGCCTTACATTTCCTTCGTCTGCTTTCTTGACGATGGTTGCGTGGCTAAGTCTTCTTTTCTGCTTTGTTCCTTTTTTAGTCAGGATATGTCTTTTGTAAGCATGCTTGCGCTTGATCTTACCGCTTCCTGTTACTTTAAAGCGCTTCTTAGCTCCTGACTTCGTTTTTAATTTCGGCATTGTCGTATATCTATAAATCTATAAGTTCTGACTATTTCTTTCCGATGCCCGGCTTAGGGGCCACCATCATGTACATTCTCTTACCCTCCAACTTTGGCATTTGCTCCACTTTACCAATTTCTTCCAGCGACTGCGCAAACTTTAACAACAGTATTTCGCCTCGTTCTTTGTACACGATTGATCTTCCGGCAAAGTGGACATAGGATTTAACCTTTGCCCCCTCCTTTAGAAAGTTGACGGCATGCTTCACCTTAAAATTGAAATCATGCTCATCCGTATTAGGTCCAAAGCGAATTTCTTTCACCACCGTTTTCTGGGCATTCGACTTTATCTCCTTCTGCTTTTTCTTCTGCTCGTACTTAAACTTGGAGTAATCAATGACCTTGCAAACGGGTGGATCGGCATTGGGAGAAATCTCCACTAAATCCAGCCCCTGATCTTGTGCCAATTTGATAGCCACCTGTATGGGATATACATCAACTTTGATGTTTTCACCTACAACCCTTACCCGCGCTGCTGTAATGCGCTCATTTACTCGATAAGGTTCTTCTACTACTCTCGGACGAAAGCCCCTGCTATAAGGGCGCGGACGATTACTGCCAGGTATAAATGCCACTCGTTGGGTTTATGTTTAACATCAAATAAGCCTGTTTTTTACAAACAGGGCGCAAATATCGCCATATTTTCAATTTTTCCACGTGAAAAACCCTGAAATTTTTCCTGGTTTTCTATCATACAGGCATCGAAAATTCCTTTAAAAACTGCTTTACAAAATCATCAAGACCTACCGACCCCTGATCTCCGGCTCCGTGCTTTCGGACAGCCACCCGGTTTTCGGCTACCTCCTTCTCTCCTACAATCAGCATATATGGCACTTTCTTCACCTCAGCATCCCGGATCTTACGACCTATCTTTTCATCACGATCATCCAAATAACCACGGATATCCTGATTCTTTAACTCCTGGATCACTTGCCCAGCATATTGGTTAAATCGCTCAGAAATTGGAAGCACAGCCACCTGCTCAGGCGACAGCCAAATAGGGAAATTGCCTGCACAATGTTCAATAAGTACGGCAATGAACCGCTCAAGTGATCCAAAAGGAGCACGATGGATCATGACAGGCCGGTGTTTTTGATTGTCAGAACCTACATACTCCAGCTCAAACCGCTCAGGCAATTGGTAGTCCACTTGAATGGTTCCCAACTGCCAATTCCTGCCCAGGGCATCCTTGACCATGAAGTCAAGTTTTGGTCCATAGAAGGCTGCTTCGCCCTTTACAGCAACCGTTTTAAGATGTCGCTCATCAGCGGCCTCCTGGATTTCTCGTTCCGCCCGATCCCACAGTGCATCCTCGCCTATGTATTTCTTCTTATCAGCAGGATCTCGCAGGGAAACCTGGGCGGTATAATTTTCAAAACCCAGTGAATTGAAAACGTGCAGGACCAGGTCAATCACTTTTACGAATTCCTCTTTCACCTGGTCGGGGCGGCAGAATATGTGCGCATCATCTTGTGTAAAGCCACGAACACGTGTTAATCCATGCAACTCACCGCTCTGTTCGTAGCGATACACTGTTCCAAATTCAGCAAGCCGGATCGGCAAATCCTTGTATGACCGCGGCTTCACTTTATAGATTTCGCAATGATGTGGACAGTTCATCGGTTTCAAGAGAAACTCCTCTCCTTCATCCGGTGTATGGATTGGTTGGAAGGAATCTTTTCCATACTTCTCGTAGTGGCCGGATGTAACATAGAGCGCTTTACTACCGATGTGTGGAGTCACGACAGGATCATAACCTGCCTTGATCTGAGCTTTGCGCATGAATTGCTCTAATCGTTCGCGAAGCACAGTACCTTTCGGCAACCACAATGGCAATCCCATCCCCACCTTCTCTGAAAAAGCAAATAATTCAAGTTCCTTTCCTAATTTACGGTGATCGCGTTTTTTTGCCTCTTCCAGCATGTGGAGATATTCCTCCAGCTCTTTCTGCTTTGGAAAGGTAATTCCATAAACGCGTGTGAGCATTTTGTTCTTCTCATCACCTCGCCAGTAAGCACCGGCTACATTAAGAAGCTTTACTGCTTTAATAAAACCCGTGTTGGGGATATGTGGCCCGCGACAGAGATCCGTAAAATTACCTTGTTCATAAAATGTAATCGAGCCATCGGTAAGATCCTGTAACAATTCTACTTTGTAGGGGTCACCTTTTTTCTTAAAAAAATCCAGTGCCGCTGCTTTCGAAACATCCTTACGAAGGAACAGGGAGTTTTTCCTTGCCAACTCAACCATCTTGGCTTCTACTTTTGCCAAATCGTCTTCACCAAATTCTTTGTCACCTAAGTCAACATCGTAGTAAAAACCGTTTTCGATCGGTGGGCCTATTCCAAACTTGACACCCGGGTACAGTGCCTCCAGTGCTTCCGCAAACACGTGAGCGGAAGAATGCCAAAATGTATACTTACCTCCTTTATCATTCCATGTGAAAATCCTGATAGGCGCGTCTTTATTTATCGGCCTGCTGAGATCCCAAATCTCTCCTCCGACTTCGATAGAAAGTGCCACTCGCTCCAGCCCTTCACTGATGCTTTTCGCAATGTCCATTCCCGTTACACCAGCAGGATAATTCCTGGAGGAGCCGTCGGGCAGGGTAATCTTTACTTCACTCATTCACACATGAAATTTAAGGGTGCAAATATGCAACTTTTACCGCTTTTGGCAGGTACGGTCATCAACTCATGCCCTTAGAGTTTAAATTGAATTGTAAAGAGGACGCCAAAATTCCTGGCGCGCGGATTATTCAGGTAGGTAAGCCGGTGAACAAAGTCCACACGGAAGAACTTAAAAATATTTTCAACACCGTATCCCATTTCCACGTAGGGGTCACCCGTAAAGTATCCGGTAAACAACGTTTTCGCTCCCTGTGTGGTCACCTCAGAAATCAATGCGCGGTTCGAGTCTCGGAGATTTCCGTAAATAATATTCGCCGTACCGACCAGACGCCACTGAAGCTTATTCAGTAATGGAATGCGGTTTAGCAATAAACCTTCGAGGTACTGGCGATACCGCATGGAGACGTAGGTGTCACTAACGAACTCACCGAAGTTCATCAAGTTGTAAGTAAACTGTGAATAAATAGGAGACTGGTTGCCCAGGTGTACGGCCAGCAACGGATATGGCAGTGTGTTAAAAATATACTCACTACTCAAGTTCAGAAACCCTACACCGAGTGGACCCAACCTGATCCGTTTGTCCAGATTCAACCGGACTTTATCGTAATTGTACGTACTGCCGAAAAGCCCCCGGATACCGTGGGTGTACCGAAGTGTTATGGCGGGCCATTTCTTCAATCCCAGACTTATTCTTTGATTTCCATTTTGGATGAATGTTTCATCCCTTACATAACGAGATTCAAAAGCAATTTCGGATGCAACCACATTCTCCAGGACCGCAGAGTTGATATCGGCCGGGTTTTCGAGGTAGCCGAATTTGAACGTCGGATCAAACGTCCAATGCCGGAATGATACTTTCTGCGAAAAACCTTTGAATAGTTCGCGCTGTATGGCCACATAACCTTCGTTGTAATAAAAGGCGCGCCGGAAGTTACCCCAGCGTGCCGCTGTCAAAAAGAGAGGGTTTGCATTCAGTGCATCTTCATCAATCCCTAGCCGGATCAAATCCGTGCCTCCGCGAATCGTGAGCGTTGTCCAACGGGCTCTCGAAAGAATCCTTTGTGCGTAAACAGAAAATTTGAAACGGGCGTCGTGAAAACCATAGGCCAGGAATCCACCGTAGATCATCTTCTTACTGTACTGCCGGTTGGTCTTGAAACCTCCCTGTAACCTCACTCCTTCGATCGTGTTCCAGGCCATCGTGCGTAAGTAGGGACCTACTTCAACCTTTCCGAAATCATAATAACCGTCGACCATGGCTTTGAAGATCTCGGTGTACGTCTTAACCATCGGAATATTCTTCAATGTGTCAATCATGGTGTACACATTCTTTTCCGTTTGCGTCAATGGCTCGTGGCGCACGGAATCCCAATATTTTTCATCCTCCACCAGTTGAGCCTCTTCGGCCACCTGGATTCGTTTTTCATAGAACGAGGTAGGCTTTGGTTGGTTGATAACAAAGTTCTTATTGCTTGTGTAGAACTTGGCCAGCAAGCCAGCTGAGTTCTTACTGATCTCGCTCACATCGATCAATACCCTGTTCTTGATGGGCAGCCAGGGGCCGCTCGACGTGGCCTGGAGTTCCTGCTGTATTTTGATCTTGTCTATGAAATTGATGTTCGCTTTCGACCCCACTGTAACTTCAATTTGTTTGATAGCGTATTCCTTCTTTGTAATCCACATGGATCCCGTAAAGGCAAGTTCGTGTGGACTTTTTGGATAGAAGTCAACATGATAGCAAAACCGGCCTCCGATATCGAGACTATCGAGCAGGTCATAATCATAGTAGAGTCGCCATCCGTCGGCAATTGGAGAGACAAAGTTCTTGTTGATGATGGTGAGCCAGTTTTGATAAAAATTGTACTCCTGAAATGTTGAGCCGACCAGTTGGGTGACCATCGACCCGTCCTCCAACCCAACCCCATTTATTTTTGTCTTGAGTATCTGCTCCGACCTTAAAGATGGGTTGTCTCTGTAGTAGAACTTCGATAAACTCTCCGTGATGAACAATGGCAGGATGGGCTTACCGTCTTCTCCTACCACCCGGTCGATGCTGTCCAGCACGGCGGCAATTTTACGCATGACCTTTTTCTGGCGCAATTTTTCCGAAATGTTATCGATATCCACCTCGGACTTGGTGTAGGTGTCATACTCATACGCGATCAGATTGCGTTTATCATTCCTGTTTTTGTTAAGGATCACATTGCGAAGAATTGGGAAGGCAGGATTTTCTCCTGACTTGACCACCACTTCCTGCAGGTGCGTCACATCTTCCTCCAACTGAATGTTAATCGTCTCCTCCCCTTTCCTGATGGCCTTGGTCTTAGATTTGTATCCAATGTAACTGACAACGATGGAGTCAACCTGTTTGGTAGTCCTGACGAGAAAATTGCCATCAAAATTTGTGGTTCCCCCCGTTCCGGTTCCTTTGAAAACCACATTTACAAAAGGAATAGGATCACCTGAACTGGCATCTGTGACCTTGCCCCGAACAACGATTTCCTGCGCTGGAGATAAGACCGGCAGTAAAATAGTAAGTGAGAGAATCCTAAAGAAATGAGTAAATAGCGACAATAGATTACCTTTTATACCTTGAATTGGGTGAATATAATCGGTCGGCAAAATGATAGTAATAATTGATAATAGCAACGAACGCATTGCTCAAAAAATTAAAAAAAAAGGAAGGTGGATGTTCATACCGAGTTTCCTGATTCTGCTTCCTATCTATTGCCTCGTAATCCTGTCCTCCGCAGCTCAAACCAAGAACAGAGAAATCGGCGCCTTTCCTCAACCCGTGGATACAATAGGAGTTGAAGTTGTTTACAAAAATAAACTCCTGATCTTTCCATTAATAGCTTTGTCTACTGAAACCAATTGGGTTTTCGGGATTGCGAACGCCTATATCTTCAAGACTTCCAGGAAAGATCCCACCTTGCGGACCTCGACGATGCCTTCCGGTTTTCTCTACACGCTGAATAACCAGATTCTCATAGCGTTAGGCGCCAACATTTTCTTACCTAAGGAGAAATACATCATTCGCTTTGAAAATTCATTTAGCAAATTCCCGGACAAGTTTTGGGGCATTGGAAACAACACACTGGAAAAGGCCAAGGAGAGCTACACCTTCACCCAGTTTTATATCAACCCTCAGTTAAGCCGGAAGATCAAGAATAATTTTTTTATGGGCGTGGGATTGGAGTACCAGGATGTTTTCAACATTCAATACGATTCACTGGGAAATTTTGAGAAGCAGCAAGTGTTGGGAATCTACAAGCGATCGGATTATCACGTATTCGGTTATAGCCTTCTCCTTACTCATGATTCAAGAAATCATGCTTACACACCTGATCAAGGCTCCCTTATACGGATCAAGTTTGCCAACTTTAACCGACAGGTTGGAAGTGATTTTGATTTTCATGGATTAGAGGTTGATTTCAGAAAATTCATCAGTCTCAAGACACAACAGGTATTGGCCATTCAAGCGCTGGGTATCTTCACGTTTGGTGATGTCCCCTATCGAAACCTTGCCGTCTTGGGCGGTAATTCTATGATGCGCGGATACTATTCTGGCCGGTACCGCGGCAAAAAATTCGTTGGATCTCAAGTCGAATACAGGTTCCCACTTCATAAACGGCTTTCAGGCGTCACGTTCATGAGCGCAGGCCAGATCGCCGGCCAAATGGACGAGATTAACTTTTCCGGGTTTAAACTTGGTGGAGGATTCGGGGTGCGATTCGCCGTACTTCCAAAAGAAAAGCTCAATCTGCGATTTGATATTGCTCGCGGCAATGAAACGTTGAATTACTACATCGTTCTGGCCGAATCCTTTTAAACGATTACAATTGGAACTGTGCGGTAAAAAAGATTCCAAAATTGCGGGCACCGGGGTTGTCAAGATAGGAAAGGCGGTGAATGAAATCGATTCGCAGGAATTTGAATATATTCTCCACGCCATAACCTAATTCTACATAGGGCTTACCTGTAAAATAGCCTGCCGTAAGAGTCTGTTTTCCCTCCGAAGTAAATTTTGCGATCAGGTTCCTGTTAGAGTCGCGCATACCCCCTACAATCACATTGGCTGTACCCAACAATCTCCACTTGAGTTTATTCATGAGTGGAATCCGATTGAGAAAAAATCCTTCAAAGTACTGACGGTATTGAACAGAGACGAAATGATCACTTATGAATTCGCCAAAGTTCATAAGATTGTAGGTGATGGCTGCATACACCGGTGTCTGATTTCCAAGGTGCAGGGCCAGCAACGGATACGGAAGCGTATTAAAAACATATTCGCCGGTGGCCGTTACTTTTCCATATCCCAATGGACCCAGTTTAATCCGTTTGGTAATGTTTAGCCGGACCTTGTCATAGTCAAAGTCACTTCCAAAAACACCCCGCATGCCACGGGTGTACTTAAAGGTAATGATCGGCCATTTTATCGCGCCCATGCTTACACGCTCATTTCCATTTTGAATGAAGAATTCATCCCGGGCATAGCGTGTCTCGAAGGATACTTCGGAAGTATTAAATGAATTCAGGATGGGCGAATTTGTATCGTCGGGCTGCTGATAATATCCAAAGTCATAGGTTGGCTCGAAGGTCCAGTGCCGAAACGAAACACGCTGAGTAAAGCCTTTGAACAACTCCCGCGAAAAACTCAGGCGAGATTCATCGAAGTAATACCCGCGCCTGAAGATACCCCAGCGTGAAGCGGCAAGAAAAAGAGGATTATCCGCCAGGTTTTCATCATCAATCCCAATACGTGCAATGTCACTCCGTACCCGAAAGGTCAGCGTTGTCCAATGCCGTCGTGACAAAATATTTTGGATAAAGGCAGAATACTTGATCCGGTTGTCCATAAAACCATAGCCCAGCTGGCTGCCCAACATCCATCGCCGGCTGAATTTCGCATTGGTTTTAAATCCACCCTGAACACGAACTCCTTCAACGTTATTATACGCCATCAGGGCAATGTAGGGACCGACTTCTATCTTTCCCAGATCGTAGTAACCATCGATGATTACCTTAAAAATATCAGTATAGGTTTTTATGACCGGAATATTTTTAAGCGTGTCGATCATACGGTACACATTTTTTTCTGTTTCGCTGAGCGGCTCATGGCGCAGCGTGTCCCAGTATTTTTCCTCTTTAAACATGTTGGCATCTTCCGCCACTTGAATAGGTTGACCATAGAAGGACGGTTCCAACGGCTTGTTGGTTACGAAATTTTTATTGCTGGTATAAAATTTTGCCAACATCCCAAGAGAGTTCTTGGTTACTTCACCGATATCAACCAGCAACCGGTTTTTGACGGGAAGCCATGGGCCCAATTCGGTCGCTGCCAGTTCTTGTTGTATTTTTATTTTTTCAACAAAATTTAAGTTAGCGTCCTTGCTGACCGTTGCATCAATCTGCCGTATGGCAAATTCCTTTTTGGTGATCCACACGGTGCCGGTAAAGGCAAGGTCTTGCGAACTCTTTGGAAAGAAATCCAACCGGTAACAATAGTCATTGCCAATGAAGAGGCTATCGGTGAGATCGTAATCGTAATAAATACGCCACCCATCAGCAATGGGAGACACAAAATCCTTGGATAGAATAGTCAACCAGTTTTGATAGAAATTATATTCCTGAAAAGAGGACCCTATCAACTGAGTGACGATGCCGCCATCCTCTACCCCCACGCCACTTATCTTTGTCTTTAGAATATGCTCCTTTTTAAGAGTAGGGTTAGCCCGGTAATACAATTTCGATACACTTTCGGTGATGAACAGGGGCAATACAGGTTTTCCATCTTCTCCAGCAATACGCTCCACACTGTCCAATACCTGAGAGATCTTCTTCATGATTTTATTCTGACGCATCTTATCCGAAATATTATCAACATCCACTTCTATCTTGGTGTAGGTGTCATATTCGTAGGCGGTTAATTTCCGTTTGTCATTTTTGGCTTTGTTTTTAACCACGCTTCGTAAAATTTCCCACGCGGGATTTTCGCCTGCCTTGACCGTCACGGCCTCCAGGTTGGTAGTCTCTTCGATCAGTTGAAAGTTGATGGTTTGCCGGATTCCTTTTTTGACAGACCGTGATTTTGGCTTGTAGCCGATATACGAAGCTTGCAGCGAATCGGCAGGGGCCATTGTCTTCAGCAGGAAGTTTCCATCAAAATCTGTGGTTGTACCGATGGAAGTTCCTTTGAAAATCACATTGACAAAAGGGATGGCATCGCCCGAGTTGGCATCGATGACCTTGCCCACCACGACGGTCTCCTGCGCTCGCAGTAGAATTGAGTTGAAGACAAAAAATAGAAAGAATAAAAATAGGGAAGAAAAATTCCTGAAGGCGGTTCTCACAAATAATAAAAACACAAATTTAACAATTGCAGGAAGTAAAGGATTCAGATAACAATAGGTTCTTTCTCGCCCAGATGGCGCGGTGTAGTCTTCAAGACATATAAATCAAGGATCGCTTTTGCCCGCGCGAAATACTCCCGGATGTATCCTTTAGCCGAAGGTTCTTGTTGCCTTTCTCTTACGATAAGTGCAACCGCCTTAATATCAAAATAATGGCTGATGAAAATTGCGCGGTAGGAATGAAAAGGTTGGGTGATGATGGTGATGTGATCCTGACCAAAAATCTCTTTGCTTCGGATCACAGAATCCAAGGTCCGTAGCCCGGCGTAATCCAGGGTGATGACTGAATCAGGCACACCCAGTTTGATGAGTGCTCGTTTCATTTCCATCGGTTCATTGTAGAATTTTGTTCGGTTATCACCACTCACAATGATGTGGCCAATTTTTCCGAGCCGGAACAAATCAGCAGCAGTACGCATACGATTTTCAAAAAAAGTATTTGGTAAGCCACTTGCCAGTCGGCTGCTCGTACCCAGCACAAGACCAACCGGATTATTCGGCAGCTGGTCGTAGTTTGAAAAAATACTTTGCTCGGTACTTTGCACCACCCACCAATTCCCTAACAACAAAAGTGCTGAAAAAAAACCCAGTGCGTACATCATTCCCCGCCATAGCTTGCCCCAAAATGTCATTGCACGTAGATTAAAGCCCGCAAAATTACTCAATTGACCGGAGAAACTCACGTTCTACCAATTCTGAACGTCTTACTACTTTTTTGTACCACTGCAAGCGTAGTAAATCCTTTTCTTCCTCCTTCAGGGGCCACGGAAATTCTGATTTCCGAAGTCTGGACAAAAGCGCGTTAATACAAATTGCGGCACTCACCGAGATATTCAAACTCTCGGTAAATCCTGCCATGGGAATATGAACTTTCATATCAGCCTGGTCAAGTGCATAGGCTGACGACCCACGATGTTCATTGCCCATTACGATGGCTAACGGCTTTTCGAGCGGCACGGCTTCGATGGCAATTCCATCCGGCGATGGATCTGTCACGGCTATCCGGTAGCCTCGCTCCCGCAGGTGATTGAAACAGTCTTCTGTATTATTGTCATTTTTCTTCTTATAACGAATGATATCCAGCCATTTGTCAGAGCCTTTCAACACTTGCCTGTTGGCAGACCAACTGCTGGATGTTTCTATGATATGGATATCCTGTAAGCCCAGGCATTCACACGACCTGACCACCGCACTTGCATTCTGCGATTGATAAATGTCTTCCAACACAACGGTGAGATAACGCGTTCGTTGATCCAGCACTTGCTCAATAAATTCCTTCTTATGGTCGGAAACAAATTGCCTGAAGTAGTGAGTGAGTAAACGGTTTTGTTCCGAAGGATCCACTGGCAAATTATAGTTCTTACTGTTTCTAAAAGAAGGCTAAAGTAAGTAAACAATAATTCAAAAAAGGTTGCTACACCGCTCTTTGTCACTTCTTGCCCACGCTAACTGGTATGGGTGACCCTTTCTCATATTCGATAAGAAATCAGCGTTTTAAGAACCTGTTGATCAAGAAATGAATCCAGTACTAAACCAAAAATTTCCGTAAAAATCTTAGAAAAGTGCTAAATTGCATGGCTAATTTCAATACCTTAAAGGCTATCCTAAAGTTGAACATGAAAAACGGGCGTGAATTGATCAAACCGAGCTTCCATATACTGCTTCTGGTGGCCGCTTTCCTGTTCCTCTCACATTGCAACAAATCAACAGACCCATTTTCCAATGAGGATAAGCAAACCTCAAACAATGAGTCAACGCAGGAATCAACTACCAATGAACTGGATGACATTGCGACTTCCATCCTGAATAGCAGCCCTATCTCTGGGTCACCAGGCCGGGGCACCGGTACTCTGGACGACCGGTTCAGTTGCAATGGCACCACCATCGTTTTTTCGAACGTAACCACTGACAAGTCCGCGGGTACCGTAACCCTCACCTTTCCGGCTGACGGATGTCCGGACAAAAAAGGAAACGTGAGAAAAGGATCTATCGTAATAGCTTGGTCAGGCGGCCGCTGGTTCAAAGTAGGATCTGTACACAGCGTAACACTAATCGATTATAGCATTAATGATGTAGCCATATCAGGCTCTCAGACTGAAACGTGCACAGCCTTCAAAGAACTTCCGCTCAGTGTGATCTGGACGATCACGAGCAACCACAAGGCCACCTGGCCAGACGGATCTAGTGCTACGAGGAAAGTAAATAAGACAAGAAGGTGGGACCACATGGCTAGCGAGGATACCTATACTGTCACCGATGGAACTTCTGGCAATTATTTAGCAGAGGGCACTAATCGGCACGGCAGTACTTTCAAGATATACATCACATCACCTCTCATTTATCTGGGCTCTTGCGCTAAAGCAAATAAGGTTTTCATTCCCGTCAAGGGAGAAAAGGTGATCACGGCGATCAGCAGCAAGGGCAGGTCAAAGTCCCTGACGATTGATTTTGGAAATGGCTCTTGCGATAATACGTACACGGTTACTTCTGGAACTACCGTAAGAACACTCACCGCCAAGAATGACAGTAGCGGAGACTGATCTGATTTAATAATTGTGTTAGTAACCGGTCAAGTTAGTTTTTCTACCTTTGCACCGGATTTTTTAAGCTATGGCAAGAATTTTTATTGTATCAATCGTTTGTTTGTCATTTTTTGCAGCAAACGCTCAAACGCCGATACCTCCTTTTGAACCCCTGGATTCTGAAAACAGGATGGACTTTGTCCGCCATTTTTCTCAGCCAATTCCAGTTCGTCATTGGGAGATAATCGACACGGTGGACGCTTGGAAACGATGGGGACTTGTCGAAAATTATTCTTTCGGGAAAGACCGTGGAAGCATTCCCATGATTGCTGACTTACAATCATTACACCCTTATTTCCGCGACAAGGTAATTGAGTTCATTCGCATTTGTCGTTCCAAAGGAATTGAGCTGGCAATTGTGGAAACGTACCGGACAGCCACAAAACAAAATGAATATAGGTCTATGGGGCGTCGGTATACACGGGTGCGCGCTGGATTTTCCAATCATCAATATGGATTGGCGGTTGATATCGTACCTCTAATTAATGCGGTGCCTCAATGGCATAACATCAGGCTTTGGAAAAAGTTGGGGCCCATTGGTGAACGTCTGGGGCTTCGTTGGGGTGGCCGCTGGGGCCGCTTTTTTGACCCCGGACATTTTGAATGGACAGCCGGCGTAGGATCCTATCATCTTATACACGGTAAGTTTCCCATTATCCCCAAGGCTGCCCAATATCCTTGTCTTGCGGAAGACTTGAAAGAACTTCAGCGTCATTGGAGGGCCTGGGAAATGGAGCAGGCCGCCGTTGCCCGTAAAGAATTTACACATACGAGCTTCAAGCGTCCTTTAACCAAGCTTGCCAACGGTGGAAATGAATAAGCAGGCCGCTTACTTTTCCTTCTGATTTTATCTTTGGCACCAATAAGAAGACGATCCGATCTCTTGAAAAAGTTAAAGCTTAATTTTATTTGAAGCCATCCATGTGAGCCATATCGGTCTTGCGTGCGGCCAAATAAGTCTGGTAATTCTCCGAGAATGTCATACGATTCTTCACTACCTCCTCAAACTCCCCTACCAACCCCATCACCAATTCAACTCCTTCACGCAAGCCATGATGGCCTCCATCATTCGATGTGATGTAATCGGCTAGTTGCGAATTCTTCACGAATTGGTTAAGCATAGGATTACTGCCCCTCCCGATCAGGATACGGGCCCCACATTGACGCGCTACTTCCAGATCCAGCACATCATCAAAAAAGAAAAGTACCTCGTCTGCTTTGAGACTATACGCTTTGGTGAAGGTCCTAAAAGCTTCTGCTTTGTTTTTCATTCGCGAATACACCGCGTTAAAACTTTCACGTTGGGCGAGCTGAAGAGCGGCGGGGTTGTTTTCGCCGGTCATGATTGCTGTCACGGGTATCTTCCCATTCATCCTCCAAAGCGCGAACCGCAGCAAGTTCGTACCCATTGCATCGATTTCAGAAAAAATACTGCCTTCCTTTTCCCGCTTGAAGCCATCATTGAACACACCATCCCAATCAAAAAGGACGGCTTTTATTTTTTTGAGTTTGTCCGTAAAAACAGAAGGAGGAGAAACAAACTCCCCTCCTCCCTTTTTAAATAATTTTACAACCGTTTTGTTCATACCGTGAGATCCTGAATATCAATCATGCCCACCGGCTTCTTGCCATCCAGCACAAGGATCGTATCCACATGCTTTTGTTTGAAGATGTCGTTGGCTACGCTCAGGGGATCATTGGCCTGGACAGAAAAAGGCTGACCATAGGTGAAATCTGACATTCTCTTTTTCAAAACATCCTGTCCTTCTTTCTGCAGTGCTCTGCGCATATCGCCATCGGTGAAAATACCCTTTACATTTCCATCATTGTCAGTAAGTGTAATAGCACCAAAACCATATTCAGTCATCTTGACAATCGCCTCTGTCAAACCAGTATTAATATTTACAAGAGGATTTACCGGACTTATCACATCACCTACGCGCATCGTCACCAATCGGGTGTGCTCCACAAATTGCTCCGTGCCCAATGTAGTCAGGTTATTGTCTGTCAGCCCTTTCATAATTTTCCAGGGTATCGTGATGGTATGGACGCCCGTACTGATAGCGTTTCGAATGTGTTCGGCACTGCGCACCGATGAAAACATGATCTTAGTATTATACCCATAATGGTCAACTGCAAACACACACTGCGATACAAGATCCAGTGCATCATGGCCCTGGTCTTGTAAACGGCCCACCAGCGGACAAACATAACTAGCCCCGGCCTTCATCGCCATGTAGGCTTGCTGAAGGGTGTAAATAAGGTGAACGTTCACCAGCAGGTTTTCATCGCGCAAAAGTTTGCAGGCTCTCACGCCTTCCAGTGAAACAGGAATTTTAAAAACCGTCTTTTTTGGATCAAGTCCTAGTTTAAGCTGGCGATGTGCTTCTTTTACTACTTCCTCGGAAGTATTGCCCAGCGCCTCAATTTGAAGCACAGGAACCATTTTACTAAGTTTCACGATGAGTGAATCCACATCCGTCACACCTCCGCGGTGCATGAATGTGGGAGTGGTTGTAAGGCCATCCAGGAAGCCGAGCTTAAAGGCTTCTTCTATTTCTTTGAGGTCAGCTGAATCGAGGTATAATTCCATGATTTAAAATTGGTTGTTTAATTTTCACCGCTAAGACACAGAGGTCAACTTTTGTAGCACCTTTGCATTACTAAGCCAATACAAGTTCTTTATCGCGATACTTAACTTCTACTGCGTGAAGTTCAAGGATGGGTTTCAAGAATTCTTCAAGATCATACACGCACAACTGGCTTGCTGCATCGCAGAGTGCTTTCGCTGGTTCCGGGTGAGTTTCAATAAAGACACCGTCAACACCTGCCGCCACACCGGCGCGTGAAAGCACCGGAAGGAATTCACGTGCACCCCCGGTAGCATCGGCACTTGGAATACCATACTTGCGAATGCTATGGGTAATGTCAAATACCACGGGATACCCGATGTTGTTCAGGTGATAGAAGCTGCGCGGATCAACGACCAGATCATTGTACCCAAATGTATATCCACGTTCAGTAAGGATTATTTTATCATTGCCGGCTTCCTCGATTTTCTTAACCGGGTGCTTCATATTATCGGGAGCAAGGAATTGCCCATGTTTCACATTAATTACCCTTCCGGTTTTCGCTGCTGCCACCACTAAGGTCGTTTGCATGCAGAGATAGGCGGGAATTTGAAGTACATCCACCACTTCGCCAGCTGCTTTGGCCTGATCAGGATAATGAATGTCCGTCAACAAAGGGAAGCCAAATTGCTCTTTGATCTTCGCCAACATCTTCACACCCTTATCGAGGCCCGGACCGTCATAATATTTAACCGAACTGCGATTGTCTTTTTGAAATGACGACTTGTAAATAATCGGTACATTGAGCCGTGTCGAAATGTCTTTCAACTTTTCAGCCGTCTTCATCATAATCATTTCATCTTCAATAACGCATGGACCGGAGATTACAAACAGATCTTCCGAACCGCACAAGATATTTCCCACCTTCACAATTTTCTTCTTCATAATTTTAAAATTAAAGTCTTCTGAATAAATCTTTTACTGTATCAAGCGTGATTTTGCTTTTCCAATCCAGTCCAATGGCATGATTCCACATGTGTTCCAATTTGATTGACACATTGGCCATGGCGGTAATGGTTTCCTCGCTCCATTTTTTAGAAATTCCTTTTGGCAATTGGATGTTATGTTTTTTGGTCATCTCGGTGAATTCTTTCACCCCTGCTGGGTAATAATCACTCAGGTGTTGAAACGCAAGGCAATTGGCATAACAATGTTTCTCACCGAGAATTTTAGAAAGCCCGTAGGACATGGCGTGAACAATGCCTACTTCTGAATACGTAAGACTCATTCCGCCCATCAGCGAGGCAACCATGAGTTTTTCGTCGTTTTCCTTTGTCTGACCGGATTTATCACCCAAATAAATATCACGGCAAAGTGCAAGAGCCTGATTGCCATAGGAGGAGCTGTACGCATTATTCAATATTCCATCTCTTGATTCTATGCAATGGATGTAGGTATCCATTCCTGTATAAAACCACTTGTCACGTGGAACGGTTGCGATCAAATCCGGGTCAAGCACAACCTGGTTGAAAACTGTCCACTCGCATTTCAATCCCAATTTTTTCTCAGGTCCTGTGAGTACAGCGGTCATTGAAACCTCCGCACCTGTGCCCGAGATGGTTGGCACGCCAATGTGATATATCCCGGGTTTCTTGATGAGGTTCAGTCCTTGATACTTTGTCGATGAACCTTCATTCGTAAACATCAGCGAAACTGCCTTTGCCAAATCCATGATGCTTCCACCACCGATACCAATAACAGCGGCCGGAATTCCTTTGGAATTTTTTATTCGGTCACGAAGATTGTCAATGTGGGTTGTCGTTGGTTCTTCCGGGTCCACATCAAAGAAAGTAACGACGTCACTACTTTTGGCAGGAATTTGTTTCTCAAATTCTTTTCCCTTGAAGTAGTTGTCAACCAGGTAAAGCATGAAGCGATCATTCTGGTTACGTTGCTCTTCTACAATCTCACCTAATTGCGAAAAGCAACCCCTTCCAAAAACCGTCTTTTCTATGCCTTTGAAATTCTTATGCATAGACTTTAAGGGCAAGGGCCTTTTCAATGCATGATTTTATCTTATCGGTAAGTTCGATCACTTCCGACTCTTTCCAGGTACAGCGAATACCAAACGAAATCAATCGGCCTACAACTTCCTGAGACTTTGGCAATTGAAGTTTATTGTAATCCTGAGGTTTCTGATAGTGATGAACCGGCAGCGGCGCCGCTGCTTTCAAGTCTTTCAAGTGGCTCCATTGATTGATAAAGTGATACATGTTAATGTACCAGTAGTTAAAACCACCTACCCCATCTTTTGTGAATTCATCAACGACGCGTTTAGCCGAATCGGTGTCCGGCAAAAAGAGATTCAAGAAAGTGGCAGAGTCCCCGGTTTCATCGGGAATTTCCGCGAAGGTTATACCCTGTACACTGCTTAACCGGTCCATCATCAACTTCTTGAATTTGCGATTGATAGTGCGGATGTGGGGGACCTTGCGGGTCTGCGCTGCACCGATGGCAGCATGAAGTTCACTGATCCTATAATTGAAACCGAGAATCGGATGTTGTTCCATTCCGCGAGCCGTGCCGATATGATTATGGCCGTGATCGCTGTAGCTGTCGGCTAATGTGTAGCAGTGTTCATCGTTTGTTACAAATACACCGCCTTCACCTGCCGTGGCGATCTTGAAAAAATCGAAGGAGTAGCAGCCGGTCTTTCCAAACAAGCCCACTGAAATGCCTTTATAGGAAGCGCCAAATGCCTGGCCTGCATCTTCAATCAAAACAAGGTTGTGTTCTTTCACAACTTTTAATATCCCTTCAATATCGGCCATCTGCCCGCACATGTGCACAAGCATGATGGCTTTTGTTTTAGGTGTAATGGCTTTCTGTATACCCGCTGCGCTCAGGCATAAGGTCTCATCAATTTCTGCAAAGACAGGAATTCCACCGGAGAAAAGAACGGCCTCCACCGAAGCGATATAGGTAAAGGGAGGCACAATCACTTCATCGCCTGAGCCGATTTCAGCGGCAGCTAACGCACAAGAAACCGCCGTAGAACCGCTTGAAACCGCGTGGGCATATTTCGCACCGGTTAACTTCTTTACTTCATTTTCAAAGTCGCGCGCCTTCCAGATATTCTTGCGCTGTGCCTCGTGATTGTAGCGGAAAAGGATGCCGGTTTCCAACACATCATCGATTTCTTTCTTCTCTTCTCTTCCAAAAAGCTCACTTCCAGGCATATTTTCGATATTTAAGGTTGCAAAGATAAATAAATAATGAATTCTAACCGGGATAAATCCAAGTGTTCCAACAAGTTGAAAACGAACTATTCCGTTTCTGGAAACCCAATTCTTGGGCACCCGGTGGATGCTCAAACGCGCTGCAAACATTATCAATCATCACGGGATATCATCGCTATCAAATTCAATTGTTGTCAGCAGTATTTTCCATGCTTTGAGTGTCACAAAGAAACGGTTGATCACCCGGCCAGGGTGTGGAGAAAAGTAGATTGGAATATC
>JANXYC010000016.1 GCA_025350305.1 Cyclobacteriaceae bacterium
GTCAATTTTTTTAGTTTCAACAACCCGTTCGGCGCCTGCCAGACGTGCGAAGGGTTTGGAAAAATCCTGGGCATCGATGAAGATCTTGTCATTCCGGACAAAAGTTTGTCCCTGTACGAAGGTGCCGTCGCTTGCTGGCGAACGGAGACCATGAGTGAATGGCAGAAGCCCTGGTTGCAAGCTGGGGTGAAATATGATTTCCCCATCCACCGTGCGTACAACGAATTGACACAAAAGGAGCGTGACCTCCTGTGGAATGGGAATAAGGACCTTGACGGGATCCATTCATTTTTCAAATACCTCGAATCAAAAACACATAAGATTCAATACCGCGTTTTGCTCTCCCGTTATCGTGGACGCACGACATGTCCGGATTGCCGGGGTACGCGCCTGCGCCGGGACGCTTCGTACGTAAAAATCGCCAACACGTCCATCACTGACATTGTACTGCTGCCTATTGAGGAGGGATTGGCTTTTTTTCAAAACCTTAAAATTCATACCTACGATCAAAAAGTTGCCGACCGCATTCTCACGGAAATAAAATACAGGCTCGGGTACATGGTGAAAGTAGGATTGGGATACCTCACCTTAAACAGGCTTACCAATTCTTTATCGGGTGGAGAGTTTCAACGGATCAAACTGGCAACTTCCCTGGGCAGCGCGCTGGTCGGATCCATGTACATCCTCGATGAACCTAGCATCGGTCTTCATCCAAAAGACACTGCACGCATGGTCGAAGTGCTGAAAGAGCTGCGCGACCTTGGCAACACGGTAATTGTCGTGGAGCATGAAGAAGAAATCATGCGTGCCGCTGACGAGATTATTGACATCGGCCCCGATGCGGGTTCGCACGGTGGCCTGCTCGTCTTCCAGGGACCCATCAAAGACATCAACGAAAAGACCAATACACACACAGCTGATTACCTGAGTGGTAAGGAAAAAATTCAGGTGCCGCAACACCGCAGGAAGTGGAAAGACTCTGTTACTATCAGCGGCGCCCGTGAAAATAATTTGAAGAATCTGAAGGTGAGATTTCCGCTGGGAGCATTGACCGTAATCACCGGCATTAGTGGCTCGGGAAAATCTACGTTGGTGAAAAAAATTCTTTATCCTGCCATCGGGAGATTAAGCGGATCCGTTGCCGAAACTCCGGGCCGTTACGACCGGCTGGAAGGCGATGTGACAAAAATTACTCAAGTCGAATACGTAGACCAAAATCCGATTGGCAAATCATCGCGCTCCAACCCTATCAGTTACGTGAAGGCATACGATATCATCCGACAGTTATATGCCGACCAACCACTGGGAAAGCAGCAAGGTTATAAGCCCTCACACTTTTCTTTTAATGTGGATGGAGGCCGGTGCGAGAATTGCGAAGGAGAAGGTGAGATCAAAGTAGAGATGCAGTTCATGGCAGACATCTTTCTGAAATGTGAAGTGTGCAACGGAAAGCGATTCAAACAGGAAGTGCTCGAAGTTGAATACAATGACAAAACGATTTCTGATGTACTTGATTTGACAGTGGAAGAGGCCCTCGAGTTTTTTAAAGACAAAAAAACAATCCTTGATAGAATTCAACCCTTATACAATGTGGGGCTTGGTTACGTCAAACTTGGCCAGTCCTCCAACTCACTTAGTGGTGGAGAAGCCCAGCGGGTGAAGCTGGCGTCCTTCCTGGGTAAGAATTCACCGGACGGAAACATCCTTTTCATATTCGATGAGCCCACCACGGGCCTTCACTTTCATGACATCTCAAAACTCCTGAAAGCCATCAACGCATTGGTAGACGAAGGTCACACGGTTATCATTATCGAACACAACCTGGAAATAATCAAGTGTGCCGACTGGATCATCGATCTCGGACCGGAGGGCGGTGAGAAGAAAGGTGGCTATCTTGTTTTTGAGGGCACACCAGAGGAGATGGTAAAGAAGGGGAAGGGGTTCACGGCGGAGTATTTGAAGGGAAAGCTGAACGGGTAATACTTGGGTTGTTGGGTACTGGCTTTTGGCTGTTAGCTCGTGTACTCAGGGGTTATAGGCAAAACCCAAACGTGAATGAGTTGGCCATTATCCCAAGTTGCGATCCTCCAATATAATGACACAATTCATGGAACATTGGATCGGAAGGTGGGAGTAATTAGACAAAGTCTACCTCTTCTCTGACTTTGAGATTACACGAAAACCGATCGGTCTCATCTTTTTTGATTCTGATCTGATTAGTTACCGTATTGCATCGAACACGTCTTTGAATCTCTAAGATCACAAATTGTGATCTTAGAGCCGTCCATTCAACCATTGTGAATTCAAGCATAAAGTCTTCCGGAAATCCGGAAATCTCTTCGTACAGCTTGATTTAACACTCTCAGCTCCACTCCATACAAGACTGACAAATCAAAGTCAAATAGAACTTTCTCGCCCTTCAAGAAATGGATTTTAGAAGCGATAAAATCAGTGGTGGCTAATGCTGTACTCATCCTTGAGGCCATGAGGTGAAGCTAGGCTCTGAGCAGCGGATAATAAATCCCGTTTTCCAGACGTATTCTCCTTTTTTAAGGTGACAATTCGGCTCCTTAGGGTTTCTCAGTGATTCGGAGCCAATTGATGAGGGAAATGTGTGCGAGAAACAGGGCCACAGGAACTCTTCATCGGGCTAATAATTCTCTGGCCCGCATTGATGAGCGTCATCAGGCTTCGATCATTTGTCTTTGGGTTCACACGTGGTGTTGTAGTGCGCATGAGCCCCGTTAGGGGCTACCCCGGAATGAAGTCCGGGGCTGCGACAGTGAGCGACAGACAGGGCCACAGAAACCCTTCATCGGGCTAAAAATTATTTGGCCCGCATTGATGAACGTCATCAGGCTTCGATCACTTGTCTTCGGGTTCACACGTGGCGTTGTTATGCTTCACGTGCGTGAATGCGGGCCAGAAAATGTGAAGATCGATGCAGGGTTCCTGTGGCCCGTTCACATTCTTCGCTTCGCTATCCCCGGACTTTGTCCGGGGGCTACAATATTTGACCCCTACAGGGCCAGGGGTGAGGGCCGTCGGATTTTACTATATGATCGTCCAACCTCATCGGGTTTATAATACCGTCCTTTAATTATTGAGGTGATATTCATAATTCGAATTTGCCAAATTCCAACAGTGCGCATTAGCCCCGTGAGGGGCCAGATATTTATAGCCCCGGATGAAGTCCGGGGCTGCGACAAGTGAGCGACAAATAGGGCCACAGGAACTCTTCATCGGGCTAATAATTATTTGGCCCGCATTAATGAACGTCATCAGGCTTCGATCACTTGTCTTTGGGTTCATACATGGCGTTGTTGTGCTTCGCGTGCGTGAATGCGGGCCAGAAAATGTGAAGATCGATGCAGGGTTCCTGTGGCTCGCTCACATTCTTCGCTTCTCTGTTCCCGGACTTTGTCCGGGCTATAAATATGTGGCCCCTACAGGGCCAGGGGTGAGGCTGCAGTCTCGGCTTCAACTATGACCATTGTTTTTTTCGATTTTGTTTGTGCTGACAACATCGTGTGTAATCTTTTTGACAGCTCTCCTACGATCCTACAAATCCAACCTTATCCTGTTTGTAATGCCGTGTTGACGTGATTTTCATAATACGAATTTGCCAAATTCCCACAGTGCGCATGAGCCCGCCGCGACAGCGAGCAACAAACAGGGCCACAGGAACCCTTCATCGAGCTAAAAATTATTTGGCCCGCATTGATGAGCGTCATCAGGCTTCGATCATTTGTCTTTGGGTTCACACGTGGTGTTGTTATGCTTCACGTGCGTGAATGCGGGCCAGAAAATGTGAAGATCGATGCAGGGTTCCTATGGCCCGCTCACATTCTTTGCTTCTCTGTCCCCGGACTGCATCCGGGGCTACAATATGTGACCCCTACAGGGCCAGGGGTGAGACTCGCAAGTCTTCGAATTTTCCTACGGTGCACAGTATGCAGAAGATTTTCAAAGGATACTTCATGGAACACCTGCGAAAACTGCATCGGCAAAAGCTGCTACAGGTAGAAGAATCCGTTTTTCAAAATCTGCTCTCCACGATAGGTTATAAAAAATGGAATGTTTATGATAAAAGCCCGTTTGGAGGACCGGCTCAGGTGGTAGCGTATCTGGGCAGGTACACGCACAAGATTGCTATCACGCGCCATCGCATACTGGAGGTAACTGATACGCACATTCAATTTCGTTACAAAGACTACGCTGATGGTAACACCGTGAAAGAGATGACGCTCACACATCAGGAATTTCTACGCCGGTTCGAGCAGCATATTTTACCGAGGCGATTTGTAAAAATCCGAAGCTACGGCTACTTGAAAAACTGCGGTAAGACAGCGCGCCTGCAGGCCTTGCGTAAAAGCATGAACATCGCTCCCATGCCGCCCAAAGTAATGGTATCTGTACGGCAAAGAATTCTGGAGAAGTACGGAAAAGATATCAGTATTTGTCCCACCTGTCACAAAGGTATCATGGTGTTGATGGAAACGATCCGGCCCCGAAGATCACAGCAAATCACTTTGCCGCTGCCGGCGGTGAATAACAAAGCTGATCCGATATTGAATG
>JANXYC010000045.1 GCA_025350305.1 Cyclobacteriaceae bacterium
TTTTCGCCGAATGGTACCAAACTTTTATTCGTGCGGGGTGGCGCTCCCAATCGTGTAGGTCAAAACCCAAACCCTGCCAGCCTTGCGGAAGGAGCAGAGATGGCCATTTACTACAAAGAGATATCGTCTAAAAGTCCCCCAGCAAAAATTACATTGGGTAATGGTCCCGTTTTTAATGCCAAGGATTTTGGAATCAAATTTATATTCTCAAAAGGCGGGCAGATTTATGAGTCCTCGATGGATATAAATGCCACACCTAAACCATTATTCATCGCTCGAGGAACAAACTATGATCCCAGGTTTTCACCCGATGGCCGGGAAGTACTCTTCACCAGCGACCGGGGCGATCATGCTTTCATTGGTGTTTTCAACCTCGATAAGAAATCAATTCGCTGGATTGCACCAGATGTTGGCAACGACCAGTTGCCCGTTTGGTCGCCGGATGGATCGCAGATTGCATTCATCCGCCAGCCGGGCACAAAAGTCGGTGAGCTACCCAATTTTGTAGGAGGCGTAAAGTTTTCAGTCTGGGTGGCTGACGCCGTTACAGGAAAAGGAACCATGATTTGGTCTTCACCCGGAGACGATGGAGGATTTTCCCAGCAATATCCAAATCCATCGCTGTCCTGGACCAAATCCAACCGCATTTTATTTTTCTCCGAGCACAGCGGATGGGATCATGTGTATTCTCTCAATCCGGATGGCAGTGATTTAAAAGATATTACTCCTGGTGATGGTGAGGTAGAAAGTTTTGCAATTGATCCACAAGGCCAGCAAATTTATTTTGACGGCAACCGCGAAGATATTGATCGAAGGCACATCTGGAAATCGGACGTGTTGAAGGGCAATCCGGTCGCGGTCACATCCGGTGAAGACATTGAAATGTATCCGGCATTTGCGGGAAATGATCTGTATTGTTTTCGATCCGGTGTTAACACTTCCAAAGTATTGGTTAAGATTGATCCGATAAAGAAGTCCACCGCGCCGGTCTTCGCTCAAAAATTAATCGCTTTTTCGCCAACGGATTTTGTAAAGCCTGAACAAATTATTTTTAAAGCCGCAGATGGGTTAACTATTCACGGTCAGCTCTTTATCAATCGGTCGGTTCAAGGGAAACGGGCTGGGGTAGTATTTATGCATGGCGGTCCTATCCGGCAGATGTTGCTCGGATTTCATTACAGCGATTACTATATCAATTGTTATGCGTTCAATCAATATTTGGCGAACCAGGGGTATGCTGTTATCGCTGTGAATTACCGGGACGGCATTGGCTATGGTCGCGATTTTCGCAGGGCTAAGAATCAGGGGCCTCGGGGGGCAAGTGAATATCAGGATGTAGTCGCGGCGGGAAAGTATTTGCAATCTCTTCCAGAAGTTGATCCTGCCAAAATTGGATTGTGGGGAGGGTCGTATGGCGGCTACCTAACGGCCATGGGACTCGCGCGAAATCCTGAGTTATTTAAAGCAGGCGTTGATCTTCATGGCGTTCATGATTGGGCGTTTCGCGCCCGTGAGTTTTCCCCGGGCGGTGATTGGGCTATTGGTTCAGCCGATATGGAATTGGCGTACAAAAGTTCACCTTCGTCCGACTTGAGTAAATGGACGGCCCCGGTTTTGTTGGTACATGGTGACGATGACCGTAACGTTTTGTTTCAACAAACGACTGACCTTGCTGAAAGACTTCGTGATAAGAAAGTACCGGTTGAGGTTCTTATTTTACCGGATGAAGTCCATGGATTTTTGCGTTATGAAAGCTGGACACAAGTATTCAGGACTGCGAAGGATTTCTTTGACAGGAAATTGAAGTAAGTTTTTAAAATGGCGCTACGTCTCGTTGTTCTGACAGGTGCCGGTATCAGTGCAGAGAGCGGCATCCCCACGTTCCGCGATTCGGGCGGGCTTTGGGAAGGTTATCGCGTGGAAGAAGTTGCTACCCCTGAGGGTTGGCATAAAAACCAGGTGTTGGTCCTTGATTTTTACAATCAACGCAGAAAGAAAGCGCTTGAAGTCAAGCCAAATCGTGGGCATGAAATCCTGGCCGAGCTGGAAAATGACTTTGACGTAACGGTCGTTACCCAGAATGTAGACAACCTGCATGAACGGGCGGGATCGTCCAAAGTAATTCATCTTCATGGCAGCTTATTTGAATCACGCAGCACGATCGATGAATCGCTGGTGTATCCAATCAAGGGCTGGGAGCTAAAGCTTGGCGATACGTGCGAAAGGGGTTCTCAACTACGGCCCAATATTGTGTGGTTTGGGGAGATGGTGCCGATGATGGAGGTGGCAGCAGCGATAGCCTCCCGAGCCGAGATATTCTTAGTCGTGGGAACTTCGATGGTCGTTTACCCTGCCGCAGGATTGATCGATTATGTTCTATCCGAGGTTCCCAAGTTTATCGTCGACCCGAAGGTGCCTGAAGTAAGGCAGTTTCCGAATCTTCATTTTATC
>JANXYC010000049.1 GCA_025350305.1 Cyclobacteriaceae bacterium
AATTCAAATGGCACTTCCAACAATTCATCTGCCATTACTGTAACCACAGCACCGGGACCTCCTGCTGTTTCAGCCGCAACGGTCATTACAAGCAATTCATTTACGGCAAATTGGTCGGCCAGTGCTGCTGCTACTGGATACTTTTTAGATGCGTCGTCCGACAACTTTGCTACATTCCTCACAGGTTACAATGGGAAAGCATTGACCGCAACATCCGAAACAATTTCAGGTCTTCTTCCCAATAGCACGTACCAATACAGGGTTCGCACTACAAACTCATCCGGCACGTCGGTTAACGCAAGCTCAATCACTGTCTTAACCTTGTCGCAAGCGCCGGTAACCACGGCGGCCAGTTTGCCAACACAAACAGGATTTACCGCCAATTGGAATACCATTGCCGGCATCACGGATTTCAAATTAGATGTTTCTTCCGATGACTTTGTTACACGAGTCACCGGCTTTGATAATTTGGCGGTAACCGGAACGAATAAAGCCGTGACAGGTTTAACCTCCGGCATCACCTACAAATACCGTCTTCGCGCTGTGAATTCAACGGGGCCTTCGACAAATTCGAATGTCATCAGCATTATTACAGTCCCCGCAACGCCGGTTGCCATTGCCGCGTCAGCCATTTCACAGACCGGACTAACCACCAATTGGAATTTGGTGATAGGCGCTGATAATTATGTACTGGACATTTCTTTAGCTTCTGATTTTTCTTCTTTTGTAACCGGTTACAACCCTAAATCCCTGGCCCCGAATGTATCCAATGAAACGGTTACCGGTCTTACAAGCGGAGCAACTTATTATTATAGGGTACGGGCAAAAAACACTTCTGGAGAAAGTCCCAATTCGAGTACTATTTCTCAAATAACGATTCCTGCCAACCCCGTGGCCAACACGGTGGTCACAAAAAGCAACAATAGTTTTTTTGCCGGTTGGAATGCAGTAGATGGAGCGAGCTCCTACGAACTCGATGTGAGCCTGTTCAGTGCCGGCTTTGCGACGTTTGTTTCCGGATACAATGCCAAGGTAGTGGCTGGTGGCAATATTGAAGATTTGGTCGTTGGGCTTTCGCCCCAAACAGCCTACTCCTTCCGGGTGCGCGCTGTGAATGCTGGTGGAAAATCAGGCAATTCCAATACGAAGACCATGATTACAGATGCATCGAGTGGAACGCAACCCGTATTCACGGTTACATTAAGCAGTTTTAATAATGGTCAGTTTTCCGGAAGCCCTGTCAATGTTCAAGGACAAGTTTCCAATGGCGTAGGAACAATCAGTGGAACATTTGTGTACAAGGGAATCACCGAAACCACCACAAAAGAGAAACCCATCACGGTCACTAGTGGATCGTATGCTGTTCCTGTTGATGAAACCATGCTTGATGAGTTGGGAATTGAATTTTTTGTGAAAGCCCGGGACCAAACTGATGCTGAGAAAGTGACAACCACCGAGCGAATTTACCGGATCTTTACTTCCGCTGCCACCAGTCCTTCGGTCATCAACTCGAATTTTGAAGGAACACGCGCATCCATCAAAATCATTTCAATACCCTATGATTTAAATGACAACCTGATCGAGTCCATTTTTGCTTCCTTGGGAGTGTACGATAAAAAAGGATGGCGGCTCGCACACTACCAGGAAGGCCAGGGTAACGTGGAATATAAAGAGGGTATCAATAAAATTGAGCGAGGCCAGGGGTATTGGTTCAATGCCAGGGCTGGATCCGTGAATGTGAAATCCGGGGAAGGAAGCGTTGGCGCTTACACGAAGGCCAATCCATTCAAACTTTCACTGGTTAGCGGTTGGAACCAAATCGGCAACCCGTATCCCTTTTCCATTAATTGGAGTGACGTACTGACGAATAACCCCACCATTTCGGGGGTTGGCACTTTAAAAGTGTACAATGGCTCTAAAGCAAATTATGATGGTGGTGACAAGATGGGAGCATTCACCGGTGGGTTTGTGCATGCTGATAACAATGTCACACTCGATTTAAAAGTTTCGTTAAGAGTCGGAGGGCGTATTGCCCAAACAAGTCCGAATTTTGATTTGGAAGAAGATTCATGGACCCTTCCCCTGGTGGTGAAGCAAAATAATTCCATCTATGATTTAGGGGCTATCGGTATGGCTCCTTCCGCAAGTCTCTCCAAAGACGCTTTTGATGAGATCCGGTTGCCACGGTTGGAGGAGTACCTGGATATCACGTTCGATCATCCGGAGAGCCGGTTCCGCTATTTCACGCAAGACATTATCCCAACCGCTGAACAAGCTAGCTGGAAGTTTGATGTGGGGTGCAACGTAGCAACACCCCATGCAAATCTGGAATGGGATAATTCCAGGTTTGGAAATGATGTTGCCAAGGTTTGGTTACTGGATGTGAGCGAAGTTCGCTGGATTGACATGAGCGTAGTCAATGAATATTCCTTTGCCAATCCAGGAAAGAAGGAATTCAGGATTTATTATAGCAGAAGTGGCCAAGACATTATTCCCGATATATTATCGGTCAGCCAGCCTTATCCCAACCCAGCTTCATCAGCGTTTAGCCTGACGCTCATTCTTCCGGAGCACAATGGTCTCCACCAGGTGGATATTACCTTACTGGACATGTTGGGCAAGCCAATAAGCAATGTGTTTAGTGGAGAAAAAACGTTTGGCGTTCACACCATTGTTTCAACGGGGGTTGATTCTTCTGGCAATAAGTTACCGTCCGGGGTTTATCTGATACGATCTAAAGTCAATGATCAGTTCATGTCCACTCATCGACTCATTATTAAAAACTAAAAAACAGTATATGAAAACAACTTATGCTGTTATGTTCGTACTGCTCACTGGCTATTATTCGGCCACATCGCAAGAACTCCGCACGCGCACCAATGAAGTTCATCTCTCGATGAAGGAGCCCCGCAGTAGAACTTCCGTCCCCGTCATTACCTGGATCTCGCCCCGAATGGAATTTAGCAACAGCACGGAAAATCTAGTAGCGATTGAGGCAACCGTTCAATCGGATGTTCCCCTTAAAAGTATCAAGATCATTCTTGGCGACAATTCATCCGGCGCCTCGCGCGGTCAGAAAAACGTAACTGTTGAGAATTCAGTTTCTCAAATCGTCCGGCAAAAAGTTACTTTGACGGAAGGATCGAATTATATCGAAATTGTGGCTGAGAATATAAATGGCGGAACGGTATCGGGTGTGCGCAATGTATTGGTAGGAATCGATGCCATTTCGGCCGTTAGTACCAATCGTAAAGATTATGCCTTATTTTTTGCAACTGACAATTATGATAATTGGAGCGACCTCGTCAACCCGATATACGATGCCACTACCATTGCCAATGAATTGAAAGAGAAATATGGTTTTGAGATCGAAGTGGTGGAGAATGCCAATCAGGAAGATGTACTGGTGAAGATCAAAGACTATTCGAAAAGAAATTACAAGCCTCAGGATCAGCTATTCATTTTTTTTGCTGGCCACGGTCAATTTGATGAAGGCTTCGGTGAAGGATATGTGGTGGCTAAAAATTCGTTGGAGTTAGACAGAGCAAAGACTACGTACATTTCACACTCGAACTTGCGATCGTATATCAACAACATTTCGTGCAATCACATTCTTCTTACGATGGATGTGTGCTTTGGCGGAACACTGGATCCGGCAATTGCCCGGGCACGCGCTTCCGACGGCAAGGATGAGTTAACCAATAATGAATTCCTGGCTAGAAAGCTTTCAAAAAAAACCAGAAGGTATATTACCTCCGGAGGTAAGGAGTATGTTTCGGATGGTATTGTAGGCAAGCACTCGCCGTTTGCATCCCGGTTGATTGAAGCTTTAAAATCCAGAGGAGGAGAGGATGGCATTCTCACCATGAGTGAGATTTTCCCCTATCTTGAAAAGATCAAGCAAAACGAGCCCCGGTCAGGTTCGTTTGGTGACGATGAAAAAGGGAGTGATTTTGTGTTTGTGGCCAAACAATGATCCAATACCTTCTGCCGACATAGAAGTTAGCCAGAAGTACTTCGAGCAAGATTAGAGGGGTATGATAATTTCCATAGGGCGGTGCTGACATTTAAAAATCAATCCGATAATAGAAGAGCGGCAAAAAGCCCAATTGGTATTCTTCCCTTACAGGGTTTGAAGCTGGGTTGAGGTCATTGGGAGAATAGGTTAGTTTTAACACGTTCTTTGTTCCAAAAATATTAACAAGATCCACTGCAATCTCATGGCTCACCTTCGGCCGGTTAATTTTGTAATTGACCCGCAGATCGGTCCTGAAATAAGGAGCAAACTGCAATGAATTTCGAGTAGCATCTACAAAGACGACATCCTTTTCACGATCAGAGGCCGCTGTATCGACAGGCCCGTACCTGCGGCCACCTGCCGTTGTTACCTTTCCACCCTATGGAAAACGAATTGCGACCTTTCAACGACCACTCTTTGGTAAACAGCGCGTTGAGTATATAATTCCCATTGAAGTCTGTGTCTCTCCAGCGATGATCGCTGCCTTGGTAGTAGGATTCAAATAATGACCCCGTGATGAGAAACAGGTATCCCCTGCTGAAAAATTTTTCAAGCGTTACTTCAACCCCATAATTTTTTCCGATTCCTGTGTTGACAAGCGCACTTGGAAAAAAACGAGAAAAACCCGCCCCTGTATTTACCAATGAAAAAGAGGATGCGTTTTTTTCCACGGGAACATTAAATACATGCTGATAATAAATTTCCCCCTTTAGTCGGATCATGGGAGCGAGAAATATTTCATAGCTGCTCACGTAGTGAATACTCCTGGTAAAATCCATTCCCCGGTTTTGCAAAACCGGCTTCCCCAATGCATCACTGGTTTGTCCATAAAAATAGAGATAGGTGGGTTGAATTTGACTGTGAAGTCCAACACCCATATTGAAAGATTGTTTGTCATTGATTCTCCACCGAAACCCTCCCCTGGGCTCTACCAGAACGAGACTGTTGCTTAGTGAAAAGTACTGGCTATGAAGCCCCACGATGAAGTCGATTTTTTCGGATAACTTGTATTTCAACTGTACAAAAGGCTGCAGCAACAAACTCTGATCCCGGCTGTCCCAGCGAGTGCGCCATTGGTAGTAGTCGGAGCTTCCGGGGTCCACATTTCTGACACTGTCGTTGAATTGAAAAAAATATAAGTCGGAATTAAAACCAAAATTAAGGGTACTCGTTTTGGCCACTTTTTTGGAATACAGAAACGATCCTGAAACCCTGCTTTGTTTAAACCGGTAGTCGAGCATCGGAAGCAGTGAATCGACTACATATTGTTTATTCCCATTGAGATGCCGGTACACCAATGCATCCTTATCCTTTACTAACTCTCCTGAAGCAGCTAAAGTAGCCGAAAGAAAATTGGATGCATTGATGGGATATTTATAGGATACTCCGATTACTCCTGCGCTGGAACTGAAATGCTGGTCCCGGTCATTCTGACCATAAATATTCCGATCGGGCTCTTTTTGGTCACTGACAAGAATATCCACCTTGCTATCACCGCCCAGTCCAAAAATGGAAATTGCACCTTTGTGCCCAAGCGGAAAATTAAATTTGAACGCAATATCTTGATAACGGGGGATGGCACTGGTTCCAATATCAATACCTAACTTGTTAAAGACCGCCAGCGTAGAGTAACGGTAGGAAAATAAATAGGACGATTTATTATTTTTTGAGAGTGGGCCTTCGGCAAAGGCTTCGGTCCCCAGAAAACCAAACTGCCCGCTGAACTCATGCTTATCACTATTGCCACTCCTGAGCTTTAAGTCGAAAACACCCGATGTGCTATTACCGAACTCGGCAGGGAAAGCGCCCGTATAAAAATCCGAGTTAGCCAAGGTCTTGTTATTAATCATCGAGACGGGCCCGCCTGCAGTACCAGGAATGTTAAAATGATTGGGATTGGGAATATTAATGCCCTCCATGCGCCAAAGTACGGCCTGTGGGGAATTGCCTCGAATCACAATGTCATTGCGGGAGTCGTCAGCTCCTTGCACACCCGCAAAGTTGGATGCCATGCGAGCAGGATCACCCCGACTACCGGCATAGCGCTGGGTTTCTTCAATGGTGAATGATCGGGCGCTGACGACGGCCATCTCATTTGAACCATCGCCATCATGGGTCGCAATAATGCTAACCGCATTTAAACCAAAAGCTGACTCTTCTGCTTGAATAGAAAGTACCACTTCCTTTGAAGACGAAACAACAATATTGTTGAGGATCACATCTTTGTACCCAATGAAAGACACTTTGATAGCGTGTCTTCCGACAGGAATTTTTTCCAACCGGAAATTACCGTCGACATCTGAGACCGTGCCCACGATTTTAGTTGTATCGCTTAGCAAAATCACGGTGGCCCCGACCAATGGATAGTGTGTCTGCTGTTCCGTCACGGTTCCCTTTACAGTTTGTAGTAAGGTCTGACCGAACCCCTGCAGTGTTGTGAGCATCAGGATAAGAAGATTAGTGGTTACATGCATGACGCTTGCTTTTTTGTTCTCTGATGAACAATGATTCATGGCAGCAGGCGTCTCCACTCACCGGGTGTGCTGAATCTATAGCGTTGGCGTAATTGATTGAACAAGTTACCATAGGATTAGTTTTCAACGGTCCGGGTTGGTCGTACGCCAATACACTAATCCGTTTAACTACTAACAGGATGATCACCATCATCATAAACGTCAAGAGTGTGATGTGTTTTTTCATGAGCTGAGAGTTTTAGTTTTTTTTACTTCTGTAAAAGCAATCAAACGTAACGCTCTTGCCTGCTCTCCCGATTTAGTCTGCCATGGAGGAATCCCGGATGATCCAATACGCGATCATGCGCTCCGATAAGTACCATTAGCTTTTTCATATGTTAATATTTAGCGTTTTTTACTGGATTTTAGGGATGCTTATAGGGCCAAATTGAAAATGAGGAGGAAATAGTATGATCAAAATTGTTGGAATTGAAACTACCAACGCCAGCGTTTTTAAAGGGCTAAATCTTCGCTTTTTAATTTCTTTTATATCCGTGATCATTAAAGCTTTAGGAAGATAAACCCATTCACCTTTGGAACCACGCGAGATTTGAGTGCCCGTAATTTCCCCTGAATTAATCTCCTTGACTTTCATTTTTTTAATCGACGTTCCATCCTTCATGGTTACATTGACGACATTTCCAGAAACAATTGATCTTTGTTTTTGCATGGTTTCAATATCCGTGTGCTTTATTATCCTGGTTTGATGGGCTCTATGGCCGTCGATGACGATCGATTGAACGCCCGCAATTCTGTCTGAATCGATAGCCGTCACTTTCAATTTCTCAATTGTTTCATTCTTCAGTTTAATTCTGACAACGTTTCCCGTGCTGACTGAACCGGGAATCTTGGAAAGATTCTCAGACAGTCTTGCTGTACTCACTGCCTTAAAAGATGTGCAGGATATTACGAGAATGATAAGACACAATGAGGCAAGGTTTGTGAGCGAACGTATTGCAAGGTTATTTTTCATAGCCTATTGGATTTTGGATTTGTAGATGATGGTGGGTAGATGTGAGTCATAATTTTTTCCTTGGCCACCCTTCTGATCGCTGACTTGCTTTACAAAAATCACAGTGATCAGGAACATCATCAGGATAACTAATGTGAGGTTCATTTTTAGGTACCACGAATTAATTGGTCTTGTTTTCATAGCCCATTTGTTTTCTAGTCAAAGGTGCTTCGGATCTCAGCTATCATTGTCCGGACTTGTCCCAATGTGAACCGCTAAAAATTGCATAATTCGCAACTCCAGTTAATAATTATTGCAAATCCAGGCTTTTTGTAGTAAAATTTGTGATAATAATAAGTTTCCGCTTTGACCCCCCCCCCGGCAGCATTCAAACCAGTTTCCTTGAGCAGATCAAGCAGGGGCTTTCGCCGAATCTTTCATTAGCCGATGAACTCGCTGAGGTATTGAACCTTAGCCGGGATAGCGCCTACCGTCGGATTCGGGGTGAAACAATATTATCGCTTGATGAAGTTAAAACGCTTTGCAATCATTATGGTGTCTCGCTCGATGCACTGATTTCACCTTCATCAGAAATGGCTTCCTTTCACCACCGGATGGTCAACCATACGGACTTCCCATTCGGACATTGGTTGAAATATGTTCATGAAAACTTGAAGATGATCAGCAGCTTTCCTGAAAAGGAGCTGATCTATTCCGCCAAAGACATGCTCATATTTTATTTATTCAAACTCCCTGACTTATCGGCATTCAAAATGTTTTTTTGGATGAAAACAGTTGTTGGTAACCCGGAATACGCTCATGAGAAGTTTGACCCCGCGTTGGTGCCGAAGGATTTTCTTGCTTTGGGGGAAAGAATTTGGGAAAAATATGCCGATTTGCCCAGTACAGAAATCTGGAGTGATGAAGCCATCAGTGCTACCTTGCGTCAAATAGCATTTTACTGGGACTGCAATTTGTTTGTCAGTTCAGGTCAGGCCCAGGCCGTGTGCGATCAACTGCTCGACTTGATGGATCAAATCCAACAGCAAGCGACCAGCGGAAAAAGATCAACAGGAGGCGCCTTTAAACTTTACAGAAATGAAATCCTGATTGCTGACAATACGGTTCTATTCAAGATGGGAGACAAGCGAGTTACCTTCGTCAATTACAATACGTTTAATTTTCTGAGCACCACCCAAGAGTCTTTTTGTTTACAAACCGAGGCCTATCTTCAAAACCTTATCAATAAATCCACCCTGATCAGTGGAACAGGTGAGAAAGATAGAAGCAAGTTTTTTAACTCCCTGAATGAGAAAATCAGGGATCTTAAAGGAAGGTTGAAGTAATCCGGGAGAATTTGGAAGTAACGAGAGACGGATCAGCCGTTTTCCATTTCAACCGCCTCTCGCAACAACTCTTCCTTATCAATAGGCACCACCCCCACATGCTGACAGACCAACCCTCCACCCAGATTTGATAGAGCAGCAATCTTCTCAGGACTGAGTTTCAGTGCGACGCAGAGGGCAGCAATGCTGATCACCGTATCGCCCGCTCCCGATACATCGGCGATGGCTCGTGTATGCGCCGCCAATTTTAGTTTTTGATTCTGGTAATCAATAAAAACACCTTGCTCGGATAAGGTGAGCATAACCCCTTCCACCGCCAGTTTTTTCTTTATCTGGTCCACAGCCTGATTCACCGAAGGCTGGTCTTTTGCGTTAATGTCGATTTTAAGTCCTTCTCGAAGCTCCTTGAGATTGGGCTTAAAGAGTGTTACACTTTCGTAATGAAGAAAATTTCTTTTTTTAGGATCAACCACCGTAGGAATGCCCTGCGAATTTGCCAGCTTAACGGAACGTGCGATGAGCGTTGGTGTGATCACTCCTTTGTCATAGTCTTCGAAGATCACCACATCACTGGCCGGCAGCAGTTTTTCAATCCGGGCCGCCAATTCTTTCTCTTCCTGTGGAGTTGCGATCGCATCCGATTCATCATCAACTCTCACCACATGTTGGTCAGCCGCGATAACCCGGGCCTTTACCGTCGTGGGCCGGGAGGCAGTCATCACAATGCCCTCTTTACTCATCCCGTTTTCTTCCATCAGTTGAAGCAGTCGCTTGCCATTCTCATCCTGTCCAACCAATGCGCACAATACAGGCTTCGCACCCAACGCCAGCACATTCAATGCAACATTTGCGGCTCCACCCAAACGGAAGCTGCGTTTCTTAACATTAATGATCGGAACGGGGGCCTCCGGCGAGATTCGCTCCACAGCGCCCCATATATATGCATCCACCATCACGTCACCGATGATGAGAACAGTAAGGTTATTGAATTTTGAAAAAATGTCAGGCCACGACTGCATGGGGTGTCCGGGTTTCTTTTAGTCCAGTCAGTGTCTCCTTGATTCGTTTGAGTGCTTCTATCAAGTCCTTTTCGGATGCTGCATAGGATATCCGCACACACTTTGGATCGCCAAAGGCTCCCCCCGGCACTAACGACACATGCGCTTTGTCCAACAAATAAAGGCAAAGATCATCGCCGTCTTTAATCGTATGTTGTCCGTCTGATTTGCCAAAGTAAAAACTAATATCCGGGAAAAAGTAAAAAGCTCCCTGCGGATAATTCGCTTTTACTCCCGGTATTTCTTTCAATAATTTGTATACGATTTCTCTCCGGTGACGGTACTCCGCTACCATTTTCAATGTCGGACCCAGGTCACCAGTAATCGCAGCCAATGCGGCCCGTTGTGAAATGGAACTGTTGGCAGACGTAAGCTGTCCCTGCATTTTGTTTGCACCGTCTGCAATCCACTTGGGCGCTGCGATATACCCCACACGCCAGCCCGTCATGGCAAATCCTTTGGCAAACCCATTCACGGTAATGGTACGCTCAAACATCCCCGGAAGGGAGCCTATGCTTACTTGCTCACCACTGAAGTTGATGTGTTCGTAAATCTCGTCGGCAATAATGAGTAATCCTTCATGCTTCAACACGACATTGGCAATCTCCTGAAGATCTTTTTTCGAGAATACAGAACCCGTTGGATTGCAGGGCGATGAAAAAATAACTGCCTTCGTTTTTTTTGTAATGGCTTTCTCCAGCTGAGCGGCTGTTACTTTGAAATCATTTTCAATTCCCCCGCTGATAAGAACAGGCTTCCCTTCGGCCAGTCGG
>JANXYC010000231.1 GCA_025350305.1 Cyclobacteriaceae bacterium
GTTTTTGCCTCATCAATTTTACCTTCCTTCAATGCTTTCTCAGCTTTGGGAAGGCTTGGTTTGACTTGAGCGAAGACCATTGCCGGGATGGCCACAAACAGGGTTAAGAAAATCTTTTTCATTTTTATAGTTCAGTTTTGAGTTAGGTTTCCATCATCCACTTCTTCGATCTTCTGTATTTTCTCAACAGACGAAATCGAATCATCTTCATTCAGGCGAATCACCCGCACACCCTGAGTCGCTCTGCCCATCACCCGCAATTGCTCCACCTTGATGCGAATACTTATTCCTGACCGGTTAATAATCATCAGATCATCGTTATCACCAACTTGCTTAATGGCAACAAGCTTGCCAGTTTTTTCAGTGATATTAATAGTTTTAACACCTTTGCCGCCCCTCCTTGTAATCCGGTAGTCATCAATGGAAGACCGCTTCCCATAGCCTTTTTCGGAAACGACCAGCAAGTTAGCATCTTCACTAGTTATGCAAACCATCCCGATAACTTTATCGGATGCACCCTCCAGTGTCACACCTCGTACACCGGCTGCCGTGCGGCCCATCGGACGAACATCTGACTCGTTGAAGTGGACTGCCTTGCCGCCACTTTTGGCGATGATGATGTGATTCTTGCCATTGGTAAGGGCGGCCTCCAGCAAACGATCCCCTTCGTGCACGGTGATGGCTGTAATACCATTCACCCGGGGACGGGAATAGGCTTCCAGTGATGTTTTTTTGATGGTCCCCTGCTCGGTACACAGGATCACAAAATTTTCATTCAAATACGCCTCATCAGCGATATTTTTTACATTCAGAACTGCCCTAACCGAATCACCGGTCTCGATGTTTAGAAGATTTTGAATGGCCCTGCCTTTTGATGTTTTGGAACCTTCTGGAATCTCATAAACCTTTTTCCAGAAAACCTTACCCAACGCAGTGAAAATCAATAGGTAATGATGGGCGTGTGCAATGAATAAGTGCTCTGTGAAATCATCCTCCTTTGTTGAAACTCCTTTAGAACCGACACCGCCCCTGCCCTGGGTGCGGTACTCGGAAAGCAATGTGCGCTTCACATAGCCCTGGTTGGAGATCGTGATAACCATTTCTTCATTTGGGATCATGTCTTCAACTGTGATGTCATCCTCGGTGGCTACTACAACTGTTCTCCGGGCATCACCATAGCGTTCTTTAATTTCCAGAAGCTCGGATTTAATGATTCCCATTCGCTTGGGCTCATTGCTCAGTATCTCTTTTAATGCCTCAATAAGTGCCTTGACTTCCTTGTATTCATTTTGAATTTTCTCACGCTCAAGGCCAGTCAGGCGTTGAAGTCTCATTTCCAGGATAGCCTTTGACTGAATGTCTGAAAGCTGGAAGCGTTCCATCAAACCTACCTTTGCAACCTCAGGGTCTTTGGAGTTTCTAATGAGTGCGATCACCTCATCGAGATGGTCCAGTGCGATGAGATACCCCTCTAATATGTGGGCCCTCTTCTCCGCTTCTGCTAACTCAAATTTAGTCCGTCTCACAACCACTTCATGGCGGTGCTCCACGAAATGAACCATCATGTCTTTCAGGTTCAGTGTCTGCGGTCTTCCTTTTACAAGGGCAACGTTATTAACTCCAAAGGAGGATTGGAGCTGAGTGTATTTGTATAGGTTATTAAGAACAATATTAGGGATAGCATCTTTCCTTAAATCATAAACTACACGGTAGCCATCACGGTCCGACTCATCGCGGAGGTCCGTGATGCCTTCTATTTTTTTTTCATTGATAAGGGCCGCCGTTTTTTCAATCATCAATGCTTTGTTCACCTGGTAAGGGACTTCGGTAACGATGATCTGGTCTTTACCATTTTTGTTAGTAACAATTTCAGCTTTTGCCCGAACGACAACTCTGCCGCGGCCAGTCAAATACGACTCTTGAACACCCGAAAGGCCGTAGATAATACCGCCCGTAGGAAAATCAGGTGCCGTCACGAATTTCATCAACTCCTGGATGGTAATTTCCCGGTTGTCGATATAGGCAATAATGCCATCGACAACTTCACTAAGATTATGCGGGGCCATGTTGGTGGCCATACCCACCGCAATGCCGGATGAACCATTGATCAACAGGTTTGGAATTTTTGCCGGCAGCACAGTTGGTTCCGTGAGGGAGTCATCAAAGTTAGGTTGAAAGTCAACCGTGTCTTTGTTGATGTCGGCCAGTAATTCTTCTGCTATTCTTCTAAGCCTGGCTTCCGTGTAGCGCATGGCTGCTGGAAAATCACCATCAATCGAACCGAAGTTACCCTGGCCATCCACGAGTGTGTAGCGAAGTGACCAATCCTGGGCCATCCTCACCATCGTATCATAGACCGAGGCATCTCCATGTGGGTGATACTTACCGAGTACCTCTCCCACGACCCTGGCGGATTTCTTGTAGGACTTGTTGTAGTTAACACCCAGTTCCTGCATCCCAAAAAGTACGCGCCTATGAACAGGTTTCAGGCCGTCCCGCACGTCGGGTAGGGCACGCGAAACAATGACTGACATCGAATAATCGATGTAAGCACCTCGCATTTCGTCTTCAATATTGATCGGGATGATGTTCTGCCGGGGGGGTAGGCCGCTGGTCTCTTCTGCCACTGGATTTGAGTCGATTATTTAAGAATAATTTAACGCGCGAAGATAGGTAAAAGGGCGAAACATTTTACCCTAAATAGGCGAATTTGACCTTAAAAATTAAGTTTTTTGCAAGAATCAATACGGGTTCAGTTTCCGCTTATTCTTACCCTTGTATTTGAACAATTTGGGGTGATTTTCCCCGTACAAGGGATTCTGTTTTTTGTAGATCGGATGCACGCTGCTCCGGTACTCACGGTCACCGTGCGCATGGTTCATCTGGATCTTGCAGTCATGCTTTTTACATTTCCGTAATTCCGGTATGCTATACGAGAGACCGACATTCACATAAAAGCCGTTAATGTTATGAGTGATAGTCGTCCCTCCCTCCGGAAGGCTCAATGTATAGTTTTTGATTTCGTACGATGGCCTCACAAATACCCGCAAGTATTCAGACAATTCACGTTCAACAGTCACACCAACGTTCATGTAAACTCCCGTTTGAAGAAGTGCTGAATTGAAATTACTACCCGGTTTATAACCACCGATCTGGGCATCACCCGTAAAGAGATAATCTCCCGCCCGATAAAATGAGACACCGATCATTCCAAAGTATTTATTCATCCACCCTGTTGATCCGGCCGGTTGGAAATTGGCGATCTTATTGTCATAGGAAATCGGATGTAAACTACCCATACTCATAAGCTCATACGAGTAACCTGCTCCTATCCGGTACTTGCCACCCCATTCAAAATGAACAGTGGCTTTGAATGGAATGTTAAGCGCATTGCCCTTAAAGCCCAGCTTGGCGGAATCAGAAGAAACAAGAAAACTTCCGGGCTTTACAGCACTTGGATCCAGCGACACCTGGTTGACCCAATTCGTGTAACGCACGGTGGCAGGCGACTTTGCAACGAAGATGGTTGGTTGCTTTCCGGCAGCCTGGTAAATTCCAAAGCCGTCAAGCTTGTGGCTGAAGAACGTGTTGCCGTAACCTGTGCTGAAACCGAACTTAAAATTCCTAAAAATTGACCGGGGGTTTTTTTTGATTTTGGCGTAGAAATTATCAAGGGGAAAGGTCAATGCTTCTCCCTTTTCCTGGGCACATAAAGCCACCGGCAGGAGCATCGCGCCCAGCAAAAAAAGACAAGCGATGGGGAATAATCGTACCAGATTTTGTAAGTTAAGAAGTGCCAAAAATAGCCAATAAAGTCATAAACTTAACTCAACTTAATAGTAGCCGTAACTCGGAATGCCGCTTTCCAGGCTACTAAAGGTATGAAAAAGGGTTTGGCCATTCGTCACCTCATAGGTAAAGTCGTGCTGCTGCGATCGGCCCTGGTTGTCGATTGTGGTAAACGTAACCTGGCTCCTCCCGGCTTTCAATGGCACACGTGAATAGTATATGCTGTGCGGCAGTGTTTGCCAGTTGCGCGTATCAGCTTTCTCGGTTATAGCATTGATTATTCCCATGATAGCACCAATGGTTCGCGTCCTATCATCCTTTTTCAACTGATATTCCTCCGCTTTTTTTAATGCTACACGAATCAACGCTTTGCTTAACTCCAGGGTCATCCGTTCATCAAGACATTTAAAAGCCACTTTGCTTACGTCTTCCAAAAGTTGCAAAGGATGTTCTTCACCACCCACCCCAATTGTCGAACGGATGAAGTAGGTTGGTCGCTCAACATATTTCGGAAAGGCAACCCTGAATACCTCGAGACTTGAAAGACTGTTGCGATCTTTTTCACTGTAGGTACCCATGTTAAAGGGAAAATTAAAACCCAGATCAGGGTTGGAGAAAACAATATAGTTATCACGCCGGCTGATGAAGAAGTTAATTCCCCATTCGGTTTTCACGGGACTTAGGCCGTTGTGCCAAAAGAACACCAGCGCTCCACCCTCCCCTGGTTGGTACTGATAGCTTTCCATTCCAAATTGAGTTTTATAACGCTCGAATTCACTATCCATGCCACTGAGCTTGGCTGTCCGAAGTAGATCGAGCTTGAGCTGCTCGGGGGCGCTGACGCCAAACAGGGTTGTAAAATCCTCCTGATAAACTTCCAGCGCGTTTCGGTAGGCAATGAATGCATTGTTATAGTCTTTGCCGGCGTCATAAATGATGCCCATCAGTGTATTGATAAACGCATCTCTTTTGTACTTATTTTCTGATCGGTACCGATCCGCAAGTTGTTGCAGGCGGATATTCAGCCGGCGGCATTCCACCAAGGCATCTTCTGATTTGCCCAATTTGAGATAATTCAGGGCCTTAAAATACAAGAGCATGAGGTGCTCATGGTCTTCACCCCGGTAGGCGGTAAAATTTGGGTTGGTAAGATAGGAACCAACTTCATTCAGGTAATTAATATGGAAATCCTCACCGAAGATATAAGCCTTCTCAAAATATTCATTGCTCTCTTCATACCGTCCAATCAGAGAAAGCAAAAGCCCATTGTTTACATCGAACAGGAATTGCTTCTTCCCGGCTGCTTCAGACGGATGAGCCCGTAACGTTGACAAAGCTTTTTGAAGTTCCCCTTTTTCAAATTCCTCATTAAAATTGATATTGGATTGGTAATACGTAGCACACGAACTCCACAAAAAAAAGATTGTCAGTATAATCAGAATCTTTTTCATAATGCGTTCGGAGTTTACAGATATGATCAAATAAACCAAACCTTAGTTCTTGACATATTTTTTAATCTCCTCCTGCCCGTACCACACACGCTTGTTGGTTTCCATGTCCGTGAGGAACAGCGTTGTAATATAGTTAACCAATCTTCTATTCTGGTAAACATCAGTTTCGGAAGTCATATCTCCGAACAGCATCAGGTTGGCGCCTACTTCCTTGCCCCACTGTGCCATGGTGGCTGGATCGGCAAAGTCCTGCTGCTGGGCACGCTCCAAACGCAACTTGTCACGGAAAACATCCGATTCCACCAGGTCGGCCACTCCCGAATTGAATATTGACAACTCCATTTTCTTGATGTAGTTATCGGAATCAATATGTTCACTCGTTTTGTTTCGAACAAGGCCAACAACGATCGCCGGCTTCTTGCCAAGTTGCTTCGCATACTCTTTGAATTTCTCGTTTGCCAATAAATCAGCAATCATTTTGTTCGCCACAAGCCGGGAGTCGGTATCATTCCAGCGGCCGCTGAGGTCTATGGATTGGCTGGGATCAACGCGGGTCACCGATCGTGCACATCCAACCACCATGACTACCAGTAGAAGGCAGAAAATCCTCGAGCACTTCATGAGTAAATCTTACTTATTAGATCAAAATTTCTGCCTATGGTCACACCATCATTAAAGTCTCTTCAGTCGTTGAATCAGTTCTTTCGGATTGGAAGATGAAAATATCAGGTTTCCCGCAACCAGAACGTCCGCTCCGCCTTCTAATAACAGACGGGCATTAGCTTCGTTAACACCGCCATCAATTTCTATCAAGGCCGACGATTTTTTTGTAAGGATGAGTTCCTTTAAGTCTCTAATTTTCTGATACGTATTCTCAATGAATTTCTGCGCGCCGAAACCGGGGTTCACCGACATCATGCAAACCAAATCAATATTTTGAATAACATTCTCCAAATCTGTAACAGGAGTATGAGGATTGATGGCCACTCCAGCCTTTGCGCCCAGGCTCTTTATCTGTTGAATATTGCGGTGAAGGTGTGGGCACGCTTCCAGGTGGACGGACAGGATATCCGCGCCAGCCTGACGGAAGGCCTCAACGAACTTCTCCGGATTCACAATCATCAAATGCACATCCAAAGGTTTTTTTGCATGCCGCTTCACTGCTTCCAGTACCGGTAGGCCCATGGAGATGTTGGGAACGAAGACACCATCCATCACATCCACGTGAATCCAATCAGCCTCACTTTCATTGAGCATGGTGATCTCACGCTGAAGATTGGCAAAGTCAGCCGTTAAGATGGAGGGCGCCAGGATGGATTTCATATACGTATCAATCCCAAAAATAGCATTTTAAAGTTTCACAAAACGAAACGTCTTTGACACATTGGCTGTTTTGACTTTCAGGAAGTAGCTGCCGGCGGCAAGGTTGGCTAATGAAATCTCCTCCGGGCTATTCAACCAGTTAAGGGTTGTGACGGGGTTTGACAAAAGCTTACCCTGTGCATCATAAAAGGAAATATCGACCTGCCCTGCAGGTAAATTCTTAAATGCAAGTCGCAACGTTGACGCAGCAGGATTCGGATAGATGAAAACTTCATCTGCAAGCAGGTTAGACTCCAGGTAATTCTTGACTGCAATGTAATTAGGCACACCATAACCAAGTTGATTGTCAGGTGTGGTACTCTGGCTAGCCGATAGTCGTATAGCTAGAACTAATTGAGCTGGCGTATACCTACTGTAAGCTTGCAAGAGGCCGGCTGCCAAACTGGTCACTAATGGCGAGGAGAATGAAGTTCCGCTGGCGGTGCTGAGCGTTCCATCCGGCAAGACAACGGCTGTGCTTTGTCCAAGGGCTACAACATCCGGTTTGATTCGGCCATCAGCGGTGGGTCCGAAGGAACTGAATCCAACCTTCGCACCGTAGGAGTTGACCGCACCGATTGCCAGAATCCCGTCTACATCGGCCGGCGGCGTAATGAAATGCCAACCAGTGTTGCCTTCATTACCTGCACTCACAACAACAATTATCCCGCGATCGCGCGCCATACTTGCAGCCCTGGAAACTACCGCTATCTTTCCGTTCAGGTCAGTAATTTTATAATCCATTTGCGAGTCATCAAAGAGATTGTAACCTAAGGAAGACTGAATTACATCGGTGCCAGCGCTATCCGCTTTCTCGGCAGCGAAGAGCCAATTGTATTCTTCAATTCGATACTCGGAACTCTTGTCTTCCGTTACAAATAATAAGTAATTTGCTTTATATGCACCGCCTGTGAACATCTCCCCTTTCGCAGCGATCACGGAGAACACTTCGGTACCATGCGCGTCAAACTGATATACGTTACCGGAGTTGGTCACAAAATCCTGGGTCATTTTTATCCGCCCTTCCGCAAAAATCGGTTGAAACGGAAGAGCTGAGTTGACGCCCTGAAATCCGCCATCCAAAATGCTGATGGTTACTCCTTCACCATAAAATCCATCCTGATGCATTTTGTCAAGACCTAACATCTGAAGTTGCGCCTGCGTGGTTTCCGGTGCGCTCCCTGCATTTTGTTGATTTAATTGTTTTGATCGTCCTCCAATAAGTTTTTTACCCGGAGCAACGAGGTCAACTTTTGTGACAAATGGAAGCGATGCGATGGATGAAATCACAGATGCATTGCCTTCTACAAGGACTCCATTCATCCATTTTGAAGTAAAAAAAGTTTTTGCGCCGGTGGCCCTGACTTGAGTAACGTAAGAAGGAGTAACCGGTAAATCCTCTGCCGTTAATGAAATCCCGCTGTGCACTCTTCGCTGGAGCGACCTGGGCGAAAGAAACGCTTCTGGCTGGTTAAGCGAATACGGGTTGGAGGTTTTGTCTTTGAAGAAAACAACATACCGGTCGGATTGTGCCCAGCCGGAAGATGAAACCAGCAACAAAATCAAAACCTCTTTACAGCCCACCATAGTTGTTCAAGGTCTGTTTCAGGATAGTCCCGTTTTCAACAATCTGTTTGCCAATGCAATTCCCGATGGTACAGTATTCAAGGATAGTAATTTCATGATACACAAGACCTATCGATTTAGCATAGGTGGATTTCCTCACATCCTGCTTAACGATCGGATCGTTATCATTATTTTCAAGTATCGTGACTGAATCATCGAATGAGACTCCGGTACCTTCAAATCGTTTTGCTAAATCAGTCACGCGGTAATTATCACAACTAAACGTACCGTTGGGGCATCGGTCGGTTCCGCCAAGGTTATTGAGTGCATTACCATCCCAGGTTTTTCCTTCCGTTAATGGAAACGCGAGTCTTATATACGAGATATTACCCTCCTGAACTACCGCCTGAAACGGTTCCTTTCGTGCAGACCACGTGGCGATAGAAGACCAGGGTTGGGATGCGTCTGCACGCTTGAATCGCTGCATCACGTAGGTAATCGCACCCGAAGCGGCGGCTGAATCGGTCAGCAGTAGTTTCAATTGGTACAGGGTATTCGTCTGCCCTCCCAGTTGGGTGATGCTTGTTTCTACCACGGAATAAATCCAAAAGGCACCCACTTTTAAAGGAAAGTATAGCGTACCGGTGCTCTTGGGCTGGATGTTGCGGGATTGGCAGCCCACTAGCAGCAAGAGAAAAAGTAGAATAGTCTGATTCAATCTCACAACAACAAACTTATTTGACAAAGTTATTTTTTCTTTTTGATATTTGGCCATGATAAAAAAGCCCGTGATCTATGTAAACCGTATTACCAATCTCAGTGATGCCCGTTATTGTGCCGGCATGGGTGTGGACATGCTGGGGTTTGTAGTTAATCCAGATCATGTTGACTATGTAAGCCCTTCCAGCTATCGTGAGATGATCGGATGGATAGCAGGACCAAAACGCGTTGCTGAAATAACGTCGATGGAGAACATCCATCTGGAGGAAGTCGTATCCAACTATAAACCTGATATGCTTCATATTTCATCAGCTATTATCGGGTCGCACAATTTTCAAAAGTTGTCATTAGTTGTTGACGTCGCATTTGAACACTGGCCATCCTTCCAGGCTATTTCTACGATGGCAATTGATTACGTATTGATTACTCATCTGCCTGCCGATGCCCCCCAGAAGCCCTACACACAGAAAAGTGACTGTCCGGTTCTTCTATCGTTGAATAAGGAAGCCGGCGCTGTTATTGAAATTCTGCAACGATATGGTGCGGATGGATTTGCCTTACAAGGTTCACGCGAACTTACTCCGGGCCTTAAGGATTATGATCATCTTTCAAGATTCCTGGAAGAATTGGAAGGTTAGTTTGAGTGGTAATCAGTAATCGGTTTTACTGACTGATTGCTGATTACCAGCTTTCTTCATCAAACGCTCCACGGCCTTGCCCGCCACATCAGGATATGCTATTGTAATTCGGTCGTCGCTATCCAGCCATTTTTCAATTCTCTTAAAACTTTTTCTCCTGACTTTTTTCAATACCGGAACTCCCAGCTTCTTCAGCGCTACCGCATTGCATTTCTGTTCATACTGGCCCTTCATGGGCACCACCAGCAGTTTTTTGTTTAAATAAAGAACCTCGGCCGGTGTCTCAAAGCCTGCGCCACAAAGCACTCCTGTACTGCTCACCACACTCGCTACAAAATCATCACCACTCACCGGATAAACTGAAATTTTTCCGAGATGGTAGGGCTGCGTGGTATGCTTAGAGAAAATGTGCCAGCGCACGGATGGAAACTTCATAAAAAGCGCCACCAATTTCTTATCGTCATAGGCCGGCAGGTAAACAGTATAATGCCCCTTGTCTTTCCTCTTCGCATTCGTAATGGCCGATCGCACGACAGGAGTAAAAATATTCTTGTCGTATTCTTCAAAATGAAAACCCACATACTTATCCACTGGCGCGTAATTCCGTAGCAACCATTCCCCAAACGGATCAATAACTTTGGGTTTAGGAGCTTTCTTCGACAATAAAGCGGATTGGTGGCTTAGACCTATAATAGGCACTTCTTTCTTCCTGGCAGCCCAGGCTGAGATAGGTTCGAAATCATTTACAATCAAATCATACTTTTCCGCCGGAAACTGATTGATCTCTTTCACCACGTCTTTCGAACTATTTCTCTGAAACGTCTTATAGAAATTAATACCCCCGCTTTTACCAAAATAAAAACTCAATCCTTTGGATCGGTACTTCACTGGATAGGGTAATGGTATCTCCGCCTGCGCTCCGCTGACAAATAAATCAAGTTCACCATATTGCCGAAGCTTGGGGATAATATCCACCGCGCGGCTCAGATGACCATTGCCCGTACCTTGAATGGCATAAAGCATTTTCATTACAGAAGTGATTTTCGTACCGGTTTAATAAGCCAAGACGCTGCGAGGAGGTAAATGCCTTCTCTTTCCAATCGTCAGGTTTTAGGTTTTAGGAATTCATTGACAAGATCCTTAAAGATCTCGTCATTATCCAAATTGTTTTTGAAACGCCTTTGGATCTTGAGGGATTGAGCGAAAAGGTCATCTGCATAATAATAGATTTTCCAGCCACCCCGATTGAATTCAAGGGCCGTGAGGTTTTCAACCCAATCACCGGAATTCAAGTACATCACCTCTCCTTTTTCGGTAACAATTCGTTTCATTTCAGGCTGGTGAATGTGCCCGCAAATAACATAATCATAGCCTTTAGAAATAGCAATCTCAGCAGCCGTCATTTCAAAGTCATTGATAAATTTTACGGCTGATTTCACACTGTCCTTGACCCGCTTCGACAGCGATATTTTTCCTTTACCAAAGAAATTAAGGATGAAATTTACGAAGGTGTTGAGCACGATCAGCATGTCATAGCCTGCCGCGCCCAACCTGGCAAGCCACTTGGAATACTTCATCGTCACATCGAACACATCCCCGTGAAAGATCCAGGCTTTCTTTCCATCAAGGGTCACCACTTTTTTGTTGTCGATTTGAAATGAGCCTAGCCGGAAGCCGGCAAACTTCCGAAGCATTTCATCATGATTACCTGTGAGGTACACAATTTTGGCACCTTTCGCCAACTGCCCGGTGATGTGTTTGATAATCTGCATGTGCGACTTGGGCCAGTAGCGTTTGCTAAACTGCCACATGTCTATAATATCCCCGTTAAGGATGATTGTTTTCGCTGTGATCGTTTTAAGGTAGCGGAGAAGCTCTTCCGCGTGGCATCCGTAGGTGCCCAGGTGTATGTCAGAAAGGATTACTAAATCAAGCTCCCGCTTTTTTCGTTTGCCCAAGGCAAAAAAATTTGGTTTCACAAAGGTAGTGCGATTCTTGTATTACTGGTAACCACAAGAGATTAACAATATGTTACGGATTGGTCTTTTGGAAGTTTAACCGCACTTCCCCATGAAATGCCATATAGTTTAGGGAGATTCCTAACCAAACTTAAAACGGAGATATTTGATCTTTTCTCCCCTGGAAGCAAACATTTCCTCGTAGCGGGTCTTTATGTCAAAACATTCTCCGCGAAGGGACGATTGACAGACATCATCGGTAAACGCCAAATCACGAATATCATTTCTCAACTGCAACTCCTCCAGCGTGTATTCAAATAACGCCGTATTGTCCGTCTTAAAGCGGATATAACCTTCCGATACCAGGACACGCTTATACAATTCAATAAATCGTGGGTTGGTGAGCCTTCGCTTCACGTCCCGGTTCTTTGGACGTGGGTCGGGGAAGGTCAACCAAATTTCATCCACCTCACCCACAGCAAAGAAAAAATCAAGGTTCAGAATGTTGGTCCTTAAAAATCCTATGTTCGATAAATTCTGCTCCACGGCCAGTGTACTCCCCTTCCAGATACGGTCGCCCTTGATGTCAACACCAACATAATTGCGGTTGGGAAAAAGTTTAGCCAACGCGACTGAATATTCTCCCCTGCCACAGGCAAGCTCGATCGTGACAGGATTTATGTTCTGAAAATAGATCTCATTCCAATACCCTTTAATTTTTGTAAAAAGCTCTTTGCCAGGTTCGACCACGTTGTCCCGTTCGGAAATAATTTTAAATCGCTGAAGTTTATTTTTCAAAACCAGGAATTATAATCCATCAATTTCCGCCACAACAAACGTACTACCTCCGATGAATATTAAGTCATCTTTTAAAGCATTCCGGGTCGCTACTTTCAGAGCTTCATTTACATCCGGTATGATCACTCCCGAAAGGCCAAAAGCTATGGCTTCCTTCGCCAGGACTTCGGCGTCCAGGGCCCGGGGAATTTTAGCCTGGCAAAAATAATAGGTCGCAGCTTTTGGCAAGCATTGCAATACCTCTGAAATATCTTTTTCTTTCACAGCACCAAATACAAAATGCAGGTGATGATGAGGGATTGATTGGATATGGTTGACCACTTCCCTTATTCCGTCCGGATTATGGCCTGTATCACAAATGGTCAGGGGTTCATCACGGAGTTTTTGCCATCTTCCCTTTAAACCCGTCAGGGTTGCTGCCGTTGAAATTCCTGTCCGTATCGCGGCATCAGGAATTGTAAAACCGCTGGCACGGAGCTGTAAAACAGCGGCAAGCACCCCCGGTAGGTTTCTTCTTTGATAGTGACCTTTTAACTCTGGAATGAGATGCCTCAGCCAAAGCTCACCATCTGCAAAAATATCAAACCCGTCCTCAATTTGATACAGGCTTACATGGTCCGTTGCAAATGTAAGCTCAGCATCCCGTTGGCCGGCTTGGTTGATAAAAACCTTTTCAACTTCCGGCTGCCGCTCACTTATCAACACCGGGACATTTCTTTTGATGATACCTGCTTTTTCAAAAGCAATTTTTTCGAGGGTGTCACCTAGTAAATCCTTATGATCAAAACTGATGTTGGTAATCAAGGACAACTCGGGGGTGATCACGTTGGTAGAATCCAACCGGCCTCCCAATCCAACTTCTATTACCGCGATGTCAACTTTTTCAGTCGCGAAATAATGGAATGCCATGGCCACCGTCATCTCAAAAAAGGAAGGCTGAACGCGTTCCATGACCGTGTACAATTCATTCACAAAGCCCACGACAAAATCTTTTTCTATCTCCTTTCCATTGATTTTTATTCGTTCCGTAAATTCTTTAAGATGCGGAGAGGTATACAGTCCGGTTTTATATCCGGCGGACTGGAAAATAGCGGCCAGCATGTGCGACGTACTGCCCTTGCCATTGGTACCGGCAACATGAATGGATTTAAACGTTCGATGTGGATCGCCCAGCGCTTCGCAGAGCTTGATTGTATTTGTTAAGTCGTTTTTATAAGCTACCGCGCCAACCCGTTGGAACATGGGCAGGGTCTGATATAAATAGTCGAGTGCTTCCTGATAATTCTCTACCATGATTTTTCAAATCTACACAACAAAAAAACCCCGACGAGTCGGGGTTTTCCTGAACTTGAAAAAGTTATTAATTGCCGAGTTTAAAAAGTCTGTATCCTACCGAAACCTGAATTACCTGATTTTTGGATTGGGTGGTACCCATAGACGATACGAGTGCTGGATTTACGGTCCCCGTCTGCTTATTTACGTCTGAAATACCAATATTATAGCGTGCTGCAATGTTGAGTCCAAAAGGTAAATCCCAACCAGCACCCAATGCAATACTGACATCACTTGAATTAGCGAAGTTCTTCAGGTCCTGCCCAGTGGAGACTCCATTGGTGGAGGTGTTAATCACATCACCCTTTGCGCTTGCAAGAAAGCTGAACTGGGGTCCCGCCTGAAGATTCAACCCGCCCGCAAGGTACAACTTCAATATCACTGGAATACTGATATAATCAAAGTTAGATTCATAATTCTGGGAGTTGACAGTAAATTTCTGCCCTTGTTTTGAGAAAAGGATTTCAGGCTGGAGGCCAATTTTGGTAAATTTGAATAAGACATACGCACCATAATGGTAACCTGTTCTGTTGTTGTATGCCGAGCTAAGCGAAGTAGAACCAGTCATACTCGCAAAATTAAGCCCGCCTTTCAAACCGATTGCGATCTGTGCCTGTCCATATACCGACTGGATCGCCACCACGGCAAATACTGTAAGGAGTAAAATTTTCAATTTTTTCATGGTTGTCGTTTTAGTTTCCTGTGCTAACAAAAGTAATGCCTGCAACGTAATCAAGAAAGCCCCAATTCACGGTTTCTACCACTTATTGTACGATAAAATGACAATATCTTCTCCATATCCATGTCAACGCTATCCGTTGGATGTAAAATTGGGCCGATAACAACCTCCTTTTTCCGAAAATCAAACCCCATAGGAATAATGGGAACGTGAGCGCCCTTGGCAATGTAGTAGAATCCCGTACGCAACTTCTCAACTTTCATTCGTGTGCCTTCAGGTGCCATAGCGAGAATGAATTCATCGTGACTGTTAAAAATCCTAACCACCTGTTCCACCATATCATGGCTCGTGGTACGTTCCACCGGATGTCCACCCAATGCCCGGAAGAACCATCCAAACGGCGGTTTAAACAACTGGCTCTTTCCAAGAAACTGTGCTTTCTGAATTTTTAAAGCGCTTCGTGCCGCCACTCCTATCAGAAAGTCCCAATTGCTTGTATGAGGTGCTACTGCAATGATGCATTTTTTTATGTCGGCCGGTATGCTGCCATTGAGTTTCCAGCCGGCGAGTCTAAATAGCAAAATGTATAATGGCCCAAGCATCAAAAAAGTTTATTGATGATAACGTCATCCGCAAGGTACGGCAGGGTGATCTGCAATTCAGAATTCAAATGTTGTGCTCGTTGTATCGAATTGATCGACCCTTCATTTCGCGCCCATGCCCTTCGTGCGAGGCCATTGTTGACATCAAAATGAAGCATGCTTTTCAATCGTCGGTCTGCATCGCTTGAGCCATCCAGCAGCAAACCAAAACCTCCATTGATTACCTCTCCCCACCCAACCCCACCACCGTTGTGCAGGGAGACCCACGTGGCTCCACGAAAAGAATCTCCGATCACAGTGTGCACAGCCATGTCAGCGGTGAAACGGGAACCATCATAAATGTTAGAAGTTTCACGATAAGGGCTGTCTGTTCCTGAAACATCATGATGATCGCGGCCAAGCACCACCGGTCCAATACTTCCATCCTGGATTGCACTGTTAAACGCTGTGGCAATCTTCGTACGACCTTCAGCATCAGCATAAAGAATTCTTGCCTTTGAGCCTACCACAAGATTATTCTCTTTCGCCGAGCGAATCCAGGCAATGTTATCCTTCAATTGGGCATGAATTTCCTTTGGAGCTTCCAACAAAATTTCCTCCAATACTCTTAATGCAATCTGATCCGTAAAATCCAAATCCTCCTGCTTGCCGGAAGTACATACCCACCGGAACGGCCCGAAGCCATAATCAAAACACATAGGCCCCATTATATCTTGTATGTAAGAAGGATAGCTGAAACGTATGCCATCCTTTGCCATCACATCTGCACCCGCTCTCGAAGCTTCCAATAAAAAAGCATTACCATAATCAAAAAAGTAGGTGCCCCTCACCGTATGATGATTGATCGCTGTGGCTTGTCTTCTCAAAGAATCCTGAACCTTGTTTTTAAACGCGGCCGGATCTTTTACCATGAGCTCGTTGGATTCATCGAACGATAGTGAAACGGGATAATAACCACCTGACCAGGGGTTGTGGAGTGATGTCTGATCAGAGCCTATATCAACTTGTATTTCATCAAATGCAAAGCGTTCCCATACGTCAACGACATTTCCCTGGTAGGCAAGAGAAATTATCTGGCGCTTTCGTTTGGCTTCTGCTACTTTTTGGACAAGTTCATCTAAGTTGTCCGTTAATTCATCCACCCATCCTTGCTGATGGCGCTTCTGGGCAGCCTTAGGATTTACTTCTGCAATTACTGAGATGCAGCCAGCAATCTTTCCGGCTTTCGCCTGCGCTCCACTCATTCCTCCAAGGCCGGAAGACAGAAAGAGTTTTCCTTCCAGTCCTTCACCTCGTTTTGAAATTTTTCTCCCGGCATTCAACAGGGTAATATTCGTACCATGCACAATTCCCTGTGGACCAATGTACATGTACGATCCTGCCGTCATTTGTCCGTACTGGGTCACCCCCATTGCATTAAACTTCTCCCAATCATCGGGCTGCGAGTAGTTGGGTATCATCATTCCATTGGTTACAACCACACGAGGGGCGTCCATAGACGAAGGGAACAGTCCCATCGGGTGACCCGAATACATGTGCAGGGTCTGATCATCCCGCATCGTGGCGAGGTACTTCATCGTAAGTCGATATTGCGCCCAATTTTGGAAAACAGCCCCATTTCCTCCGTAAGTGATCAGTTCATGCGGATGTTGCGCAACGGCGGGATCCAGGTTATTTTGGATCATCAGCATGATCGCGGCGGCCTGCAGTGACCGGTATGGATACTCAACAACAGGACGCGCATACATTTCATTCGCCGGACGAAAGCGATGCATATAAATGCGTCCAAATTTCAGATACTCATCGTAAAACTCAGGTGCCAATACACTGTGATGGCGGGGATGAAAATAACGAAGTGCGTTTTTTAATGCCAGCTTTTTCTCTTCCACAGAAAGGAGGTCTTTGCGTTTAGGAGCGTGATTGACAGCGTTGTCAAACTCCTGTAGCTCCGGCAATTCGTCCGGAATCCCCTGCAAAATTTCTTCCTGAAAAGACAATGTACCGCGTGTCATGCTACCATTTTCTCAAATTGACTGTTTTTAAAATTCTCTTTGGTGAATTTATAACCAATATCAAAAATCTCTTTGGCTTTACCTATATCAAAACTGCTGTACTTGTCCAGTCCGGGAGGCTCCACCACGATATCGCATAGCTGTTTGCTAATATCTGTATTTGCATTGATGGCCACCAGCAGGCTTCGCTCGATCATCACCTTCAAATTGGTGGGGTCAAACGTCTGGCTGACGTGATTGCAATTAGAGGCAATGATAAAATCACATGCATCTCGAATAGGTCTGGCGGGTAGATTATCAAGAAGGCCACCGTCTACGTACATGGACTCCTTAAACACTATCGGACTAAATACTGCGGGTATGCTACACGAGGCCAGGATCGCCGGAATCAATTCCCCCTCGGAAAAATATTTTATCACACCTTTCCGGATTTCTGTGGCGGCCACAGTTAACGGCATTTTAAGCTGCGAGAAATCATTTTCAGGAAGATATCGAAGAAGGAGCTCCTGCATACCGTCCATTTTAAGTAAACCAGTCCATGCCCAGGCAGGTCGAACCGTCTTGAAAATGCTTACCTGTTGTACAATCCCAAAAATTTCCTTAGGCGTATACCCATGCGCATACAAGGCGCCGACAATCGCACCAGCACTCGTGCCGGATATGTGCGAAAAGTGCAAGCCCGCTTCTTCAAGTGCCTGTATCACGCCGATGTGGGCCACCCCCCTTGCTCCTCCTCCTGACAACACCAACCCTATTGATTTCATAAGAGCGCTACAGCTCGCTGAGTTTAAATTGTTGGTCTAATCTAACGCCTTTTTCGGTGTTTTTAACGGTGCAACATTCATGGACAGGATCATGTTCAAAAAACAAAACATAATTGTTATCAGCGGCTTGCTTCAGGAATCTTTCCTTTTCTTCCATCGTTATCAAAGGCCGGGTATCGTATCCCATCACATAGGGTACCGGAATATGACTGGCGGAAGGGATAAGATCCGTCACAAAACAAATCGTCTTGTCCTTATAGCGGATCATCGGTATCATCATTTTGTCTGTGTGACCGGACGCGTAAAAAATATCAAATTCTTTCAGGGGTGAAGGCTTATTCATGTCGATCATTTTGAGATGACCGCTTTCTTTGATTGGAAAAATGTTCTCCTTGAGAAAACTGGCTTTTTCACGGGTATTCGGCAGTGTTGCCCATTTCCAATGGTCCTCATTCGACCAGTATGTGGCCTGTGGAAATGTGAGTGCAAAGTTCTCACCGTCCTTCTTTACTCCCCCGCCGCAGTGATCAAAATGCAGATGGGTAAGGAACATATCGGTAATATCCGAAGCTGAAAAACCGGCTGTGTGAAGAGATTTTAGAAGAGTGTCTTCTCCATGCAAATGGTAATGACTTAAAAATTTCGAGTCTTGCTTTTCACCGATTCCGTTGTCAATCAGGATAAGACGGTCTTCATTTTCAATGAGCAGGCAGCGCATGGCCCACGTGCAAAGATTGTTTTCGTCAGCAGGATTGGTCTTTTGCCAAATGGATTTCGGTACCACACCAAACATGGCACCTCCATCGAGCTTAAAGAATCCGGTATTGATTACGTGGAGAGTCATTATTCAAATTCTTTATTTCATTTAGCCAATTGCGCATTTAATTTGCGCTCTATGCGTGAAAAATTCAGCGGCAAAGCAACAACGATCAGGTTATCCAGATAGGCGAACCCTTTGCCCCAAATCGGGCAACTACAACCCGCTTGAAATTCAAATGGTTGAAAGGACAAAATTATTCTTTCACTACTCCCATCGAACAAAACTTGTCAATCCGTTGATTGATCAATTCCTGAGTAGAAAGTTTGTTTAGCTCATGATAGGTGGTGAGAATTGAGTTTTTCACTTCATTCGCCATCCACTTGATGTCCGTATGCGCCCCCCCGAGAGGCTCTTTGATAATTCCATCCACTAACTTCAACTCCTTCATATCCTTTGCTGTAAGCTTCAGCACTTCCGCCGCCTGCTCTTTAAAGTCCCAGCTTCTCCATAAGATAGAGGAGCAGGATTCCGGGGATATGACGGAGTACCAGGTATTTTCGAGCATATAAACCCTGTCTCCAATACCAATACCTAGCGCACCACCGGAAGCACCTTCTCCAATGATGATGCAGATGACGGGTACTTTGAGCATGAACATTTCCTTTAGGTTGCGGGCAATAGCTTCACCTTGACCGCGCTCTTCCGCTTCCAGTCCAGGGAAAGCCCCGGGCGTATCGATGAACGTAACGATGGGTTTATTGAATTTTTCAGCTATTCTCATGAGCCGGAGCGCTTTGCGATAGCCTTCCGGATTGGCCATACCAAAGTTGCGCATCTGCCGCTGCTTGGTGTTCCTTCCTTTCTGTTGGCCTATGAGCACGAACGTCTGCCCATCAATACTGCCCAGTCCACCGACCATAGCTTTGTCATCGCCTACATTCCGGTCTCCATGAAGTTCGATAAAGTCAGTAGTGATTTCATAAATGTAGTCCAGCGTATACGGACGGTCGGGATGCCGGGAGAGTGCCACGCGCTGCCAACCGGTGAGGTTTTCAAAAGTCTCCTTCTTTAAGTCGAGGATTTTATTTTCCAGCGTGAGGATCGCATTATTGACCGTCTCATCGCTGTCATCCGCCAGCTGCTTCATATCCTGAAGTTTGGACTCCAGCTCAGCAATGGGTTTTTCAAAATCCAACAATGTCATCTTGGGCGTTTATGTGCGGGTGCAAAATTAGCAGTTTTTTGAAATTAGTCATCGAAACCGCCTATTCACGTGCTTTTTCAACTATTTGCTGCCGGTGCTGTCCATAACTCATTTACTTAGCCCGGCGCAGCGGGATACACAGTCCTAATGCTTTTCGCCAGGAGAAGGAACTTCTTCCCTTTTGGGAGGGGGGCCGGGGTGAATTATTAATGCGTTATTTTAGCTATAATTTAAACGAACCAACTTTAAATAATCCAAAACATGAAAAAAAACCTACTCACATTACTCCTGGCCGTTGGCACCTCGTTATCAATGGCACAGGGAAAAGATGATGGGCAAGAGCTGATTAACACATTCTTTGATCTGTACAAGACCAAAGGCTATGAAGTTGCCTTGAGGTACACCTTATTGACGAACAAGTGGATCCAACCGCGCGGTGACGAAATGAATAACATCATTGTCCAACTGACAAAAGAAGTAAAGGTGATGGGCGATTTTCTTGGGTATGAGGAAATCAAGAGTAAAAAATTAGGAAGCAGGTTCAGAATCGCCAGTTACCTTGCGTACTACCAGCGCGACCCGGTCAGGTTTACGTTTGAACTTTACAAAAACGGAACCGGATGGGAGATATCCAACTTCACATTTGACTTTAAATTTGATGAGGAAATCGAGCAATCCATGAAGCTCGTTGAAGGTAATTAGTCCCGTATTAATTCCAGCAAAAGTCTCTTAGCAAGGTGCCTGATCCACGGCACCGTTTGTTTATTTTGGAAATGCCCGGCAGAAAAGCCTCCCCGCTCAGTTCGGTCGGTAGTTCTGTTCCATCCAACACCCATGGCTCGCCTGCGTCTGGCAGCAACAAAATGATCTGAGGATTTATTTCCCCGAATTAGCCTATTGCTTCTCTTCAAGTGGCCACAAACTACCAGTCGGCGATGTGGCATACTCTTTTTTATAGAGTTTATGATATACCCAATTTGTAACCTATTATGAAAAGAATTAAATGGATCTGCTCCCTCATTGTACTTGCCTTGTTGGCAATGTCGACTGGATGTAAAGAGAAAAAAGGCCCTGACCCCAATGCACCGTTCAACCCGGTGGGTGTCCTGGCGCACTATACGTTTGAAAATACCTCGGACGATATTTCCGGTAATTTTGATCCGGCTCCTTCCGACGTGATTGATATTACCTATGAAGATTCACATACAGTGGCTGCCGGAAAGGCCGCTTCTTTTAATGGCAGTACCTCCCTTATCGAGATCAGCAACAGCGACCAGTTCCTTACCAACGGAGATTTCACTATCAGCTTTTGGATAAAGCCGAGCGGAGAAAGAAAAGGCCATTTCGTATTGGGGCTTGCCGGCAAATTCGGCTTCCACTTCGAAATAGATTCCCTGCAATGGTATAATCTACGGAAGAAAGTTCAATTCACGGCAGCCTACAATGGAGTAGACAGCACGACCCGCGAAGATGACATTTGGGAGGGCAGCGGTAAAACGAAGGATAACGGAGGATGGCAAGGTACACTTGTTAACAAGGATGTATCCGGCACGGGCATAGCTCCTTACTTCAAGAATACATGGGTTCATGTCGTTTGCACCTACAACAGTGCGAAGAAAATTCACACGATGTATGTCAACTCTGAAAAAGTCAAACAATTTGATTTCAACCTCTGGCCTGCGGGCAATGTGAGACGCAAAGTGATCGGCGTGCAGTATGCTGGCAACCCAGCGCCCGGCAACAAGCTTGCGCTCGGATTTATCCAGGCACGCGGAAACAGAATTATGACCCAGTCCTGGGCCAACTATACTGATGAGTTCAGCAATCATTTTAAAGGACTGATGGATGATGTATGGATTTTCTCCGTGGCCCTCAGCGACGTAGAGGTAGCACAGCTACACAATACAGAAAGTAAGGAGTGAGGAATTTCTGATAGAAAATATTGAAGGGGTTTTAGTCCAGCGCTAAAACCCTTTTTCGTTGACCTTTTATGGGATCGTTGTTTAAGGGGGATGAGCTCTTCAGCAAATATAACGAACGGGCTTTTGGATAAATTCAGGTGAAAGTTATCTTTGCACCCTGTTTTAAAGGGTGGCAGGTTAGCCGGTCAGAAGTTGTGGCCAGGCAGCCGTTAAAGCAGGTTTCGAAAAATTTGGTCTGGTAGTTCAGCTGGTTAGAATGCCTGCCTGTCACGCAGGAGGTCGCGGGTTCGAGTCCCGTCCGGACCGCAGAAAGCACATTTTTTATTGAAATCTCGCAGTTATGGTACCGGATAGGTACCTAAATGCGGGTTTCGATGTGGTGCCGAATGTGGGAGTAAAAGGAGGAAATTTTGAATGAGCTTGAAACCCAAACTAGTGTGCTAGAAGGTATAAAAGCGGTGTTGGTAAAAATCGAGAAGAGGCTCAGTAATATCGAGTCACATGCGAGCAGCATTGAATCGAATACGAGTGACACTGTATCTAACACCTTGATCGGATACCCTAAAGGCGAATCGATCAACTGGAAGGACGAATCGAACCGCGATTTAGGAAAAGCCCAACCCCGAGCACATCAGTCGTAACCTAGGCTAGGCATGTTCAAGGCCGGGGGGGGGTTAAGGGCATCGTTGTGATATAATTTCAAGGTTCCGGTTCTCCGCTAGAATCGGTTGAGTTTGGTTGTCATAAAGTCGGCACGATCACAAAAAAATTAAAACTTGATAGATTATGAAAAGAATTGCCTTAATCACCATGCTGCTGTTAGGCAGCTGTTCACCTTCGGACCCAAAGGAAAAATTAATTTCTGATTTTGTCCAGACGATTGGAAGCACCAAAACGGATATGGATTTCAGATTGATCTCCATTGCACCGGATAAAAATGTAACAGCAAGGGACAGCCTATTCTTTGGCTACAATCAAATCAAAGACAAATATGAGGAAGGATTCAATGTTGATACCTTGATGGCCAGCTTTAAAAAGCAATATGAAAATAATCCGTCCACGGGAAAGGGCGCCAGAATCTACAGGATTCTCAATCAATACTATTTAGATCAGGACCGCGTATTATTGCATACCTATGCCTGTAAATACAAGATCGTTAATCCACTTCTTAAAGTGGAGCAAGAGATCACCAGAAAGTTTTATTTCAGCCCAGACGATTCGAAAATTCTGACGGCTGATTGACTTTGTTTTGAGAAGATCTTTTGCGACTACACCGCGTCTTCATTCATAATGCTTAGAATTTTTGCGTGATGAATTGTCTTCGCAGCGTCATCATTTGCATTGTTTTTCATATCGTTTTTGTTTTGGTGTTTTTACTTCTCGATTATCATTCCTACGATTGGAACGGGATCGCCAGCGAGAGCGACAAATTGTTTTGACTTGCCGTAGGCGCGATCCAGGATAAGTTCAGCGCAGCGTACGTCACCGCGCTTTGCTTTCTTCACAATGGCCAGGATTATTGCCTGATAGTCGCATTCGGGTACGTCTGCCAAGAGTTCGTCTAAACCTGGCAATTTTCTAGGTCTGCCTGCAAGGTTGCCGGATTGCCCGGGCTTAAATCTCGCAGCTTTTTTTATTACCCTCCTGCGAAATTCGAATTAAGACGACTCAACCATGAAACAATACATAATCAAACTCAAAGGACAAGAAAATCAATATTTGAAAAATTATGATATGTTCAGCGGGGGTACTTATGGCACTAAAAAAGAGGCTAAGAGGTTCACAGACCACCTCACTGCTTCAATCATTGCAACCAAGACGGGTAATACCGTTAAAGAAGATAATTAAAGTTTTAGCCCGCCCCGGTTGGTGTTCGAGCAGGCACTCGCGCGTGGCGACACCAACACGCCTGCGAACGTTCAGCACGCGTCAACCCATCGGCCCGTTACCCCAGCCCCCATCTACACTTCATCCATCCCCGCCTCGGTTGGTGTTTGCGTACCACCAAAAAAAAACAGCCTGCCAGAAGAATCAAATCATGCTTTCCATACGAAGTCTGGTGCTCACGGCAACTTCGAGAGGGGTTCGTGCGGCTAATTGTGGACGTGCACGCGTTGGTGTCGCCGCCCGCAATCCATTGCGAACACCAACGGGGGCAAGCCGCACCGATTAGGACTTGCGCCAGTAGACCCCGACCAACGTCGAATGCAGAAATAACACCAACTATTTATTTAAAACAATCATTCTAAAAATGAACAAATTATCACTCGTCCCTGCCTGCGTATTGCGGAAAACCAGCAATAGATTTTTCTTGCCTTCCTGCTTTTTGATGACAAGGGATGAAGTCCGGCCAAAAATGTCCTTCATCAGTTCTGCTTTTGATGAATTGCTTAAATTAACCGTCCCCAGCTTCTCACCCTTGACTGATTCCACATACACATCAATCTGACCACTCTTCATCGCGCCCATCTCCGCCACCATAAAATCCATTCTTCCCACTCCTGTCAAGTCCACATCGCGAAACAATGCACTTGATTCAGGATGAATATTTTCAAGTACCACTCCCCCTGTGGGCACCTTCATTGTACGCAACCCACCTGTTAATTCCACCACATCGCTGCCTGTGAGTACGGGCGCTTTGAGCACCAGTGTCCGGG
>JANXYC010000095.1 GCA_025350305.1 Cyclobacteriaceae bacterium
GGGTTCAGAATATTGCCAAAGGTGCTGCGATAATAGCGGGGGTTGAATCGAAGTTGAGCGTCATTGGCGGAGATTATGAAGTCCTGGTAGTAAGAAAAGGAGCAGAGGCTATGCAAAAAAATCTTGAACTCCTGGGACCCATTACCTATACAGAGGAAGAAAACACTTTCGCAAAAAAAATTCAGGAAGTAAGCGAAGTGCCACAGCTGGGTTTGGATGGAAAGATCAATTCCATCCGTGAGACGGATGAAAATCCTTCAGGAGGATCATCGGATGTAGGCGATGTGAGTTGGATTGTTCCTGAAATACGGTTGAGAGTTACAACAGGTGCTGTTGGAGCACCCTGGCATTCATGGGCGGAAGTGGCGTGCGCCGGAATGTCCATTGGTCATAAAGGAATGCTGTTTGCAGCAAAAGCAATGGCCATGACGATGGTAGATGTTTTCGAGAATGAACAATTGAGAAAAGATCTGCGGACCGAATTTGAACAGCGAAGAAACAGACACGTTTTCAAACCTTATATTCCCGATGGACCCCCTCCCATACCGAATGAAACTCAAAAGAATTGATTCTTAAAATAAGCCCTCGATAATCATCCGGGTTTTCTAAATTTAACGGTCGGTGCTCGTTTATATAACGCTTGCCTCGCAATAAATTCAATAGCCAGATATCTCTCCGTTTATGAAAAAAATAATTGTATTCTTAATATTCCCGCCTATCCGGGTGCCGGCGTGACACTGTTGCGAAATTTGCAATTCTTTCATCCTTTCCCAACCAACAGATGACAGGGCGAAAGCCTACATTTAACATGGAAAAATAAGTCATGAGAGCCTCGGTTGTCATCGTGAAATTGTTCTTGATTACAATTCTTCTTGCGGACCATGTAAGTGCACAGGAAGTTGACCCCGGAAATGTACCGACACCAGGTAATCAGTTTTCCCTGGAACTAGAAAACACGGCAACTCATAAACGCGTTATCTTGTTCGTGGGTGAAACCCTTAGCTACAAACTTCCATCCTCAAAGCATTTTGTCACCGCCAAGATAAGCGCCATTACCGACAGCACCATTTCACTTGAAAGCAAGGAGGCCGGGGTAGGCATATTCAAACACAAAGACTTGGTGGCGCTGAAAATTCCAAAGGGCTCAAGGAAAAAGGCGATAGGCCATATCCTCATCGTGGGCGGAGCTTGGATCCTGGTGGGCGTTACCGTTAACCCGGCCGAAGGGACCTCAACATTTCTGAATTTCCTGGCCTATCCTGTCGGGCTTTATGCCGTGATCAAAGGGTATTCCATTAAACACGAACAGAAAGTGAACCTTGATGATTCGTGGTCCTGGACGCTCAAAGAGATCAAGGTGATCGAAACCATCGAGCGCGGCAGTTTTATCAAGATCGTCCTGAAGAGTGGTGCCATCATCGAAGAACTGAAGGTGGACAAAGTTGATTCAGAACAGATCAAGGGATTCGAAATCTCACAAGACGCGCACGAACAATTTGTGTACACCTCCCGAACTATCGGGGTATCAGATATTGAGACCCTGATCGTCAAGAAAAGATAAAAAGGTATGCTTGGCCGAACTACTTTCTGAACCTGAATATGTAAGTCGCTACTGCCTGTAGAGAAAATCCATAATCCTGGGTCTTTCCGAAATGTAAATATTTAATTTCCGATTCGATACGGAGTCGGGCGCTTATGGGTATTCGATAAACAACAGAAAGCTGTGCGTCCGCCAGCGATAGTTGCGTGTTCTGCACCGTGTTTCCGAAACTGGTTATGCGTGAGACCAGGATAGACAGTCCCTGGCCGCCAGTAAAATAAATATGACGTGTAATTCTCATTCTGAAACACAACAGTACAGGGATTGCTGATAGCTTGGCTTCGCCAATAAAAGAGTTGGATTTCAACGAATCGATCTTCACCTTGTAGATGGTGTAGTAACCCATTTCTCCACCCAGGGAGAGCCGGTGCTCGGGTTCCCACATAAGTCTGCCAGAGAAGGCGATTGGCTCATTCACGACCCGGTCGGGCTGGGTCTTCAGTGTGTTAACATAGTAAAACACCCCCATCCCGCCGCTGATAGAAAAGTTGTTGGGTCGCTTATCTTGTCCATGCGTCCGCATTCCAACCAAACAAAATAAAGAAAGCGCAAGAAGACCTCGCATACCTTTTTTCGCAGTCTCAATCCTAATCCCGATCCCGGTAGCAATCTGGATAATGGGTGGAGCGTGAGGTCTGAACTTTCTCATGCCTCAGGGCTTGATATAATGGTGAAAGGTAGCATACGCTGGATAGTCGGTAATCAATCCGTCGAAGTCTGCATTCAGATAGGTCTGAACATACGCCTCCGAGTTAATCGTCCAGGCGTACACTTTAATTCCCAAACTATGAGCTCGCTTCACTTCTTCAACCAATGTTCCCTCCGTCCAACGAGGTCCCCAGTATTTACAACCCAATTCGATGGTTTTTGCAAGCCCCAATTCGTACATCAGTGGGAGATCGGCATAGCTTGGCTGCTTATAATACTCCGCAAGTACCTCCTGAGTAGGAATGTCCGAGATGATAGTAATTTTCCTGCCCTTAGCGGCTGCTCGGCTCATTGCACTTCGGACGATCGGTTCCAGAAACTTAAATACATCTGGGTTTCCTTTTATGTCCAACCATACATATCGCAAGTTGGTTGAGTCCACAGCGAGCGTCAGCGCCTCCTCTACTCTTGGGATCCGCTGACCATCGGTCAATCGGATCGAACTTTTTAGCAAAGCCCACGTCACGTCATTGAGATTTGCCAGGATCCCGGCCTTTTGCACCAGTCGGTAGTTCAGATCAACGTCATGGTACAAGACGGGCACATTGTCCCTCGTTAACCTCACATCAACCTCCAGGGCGTTGGCACCGTAGGCTTCTGCCTGCCTAAAGGCCTCCAATGAATTCTCGGTGAAGGGAGGATTACCGTTGGTTTCAACACCATGATGGCCGAATATTGCCAGTGAATCTGCTATTACCGCTGGTGAAAAGCCACGAACATATTCCAGTGTGATCGCATTGTCTTTGGACTGAGTACTTGAAAAGTTCCCCATTAGTTGCAGACCAGCAGGGCCCGCTTTATGTGTCAGGAATTTTGATCCTTTGTCTTTATCTATCGCCAGACAGATTTGTCCGCTGTCGGTGTATTCAGATACTCGCCAAAAACCTGCGAAGAGGAGCGTGCTATCCGTCTCCATGGCTGCGTCCAGGATAATTAATATTCCTTTGGTGTTGCTGAAGAAAGAAACCTTATCACGTGACGCCTTACAAACAAAGTCAACCCCGAGGTTCCTATTTCCATCCACTACCCGGTAGACTCCTTCCATTGCCACGCGCGTTGCCAGGGAAAGAGGCGTGGTGGGTACCTGGAACTTGCAGCGGTCTGGGACAAAGATGTCATTCTTGGAACACATCCCGATCAGGTATGTGACGGCGAACAAGAGACTATATCGAATGCACTTTCGCATCATTTCAACACAGCTTAGTAGTCCTTAAATTTCCACGACCGACCTCTCCACGCACTAATGGCTCGGGGCAAACTTTATATTTCAAGTTCTAATTACAGACTCCGCGGACGTGTTCTTAGAAAAGAATTCATAAAATTAATCCCACGTAAAGTTCAGGAATATCGTAAAGGCGATTGAATGATGTGAAGGCTGGCCAGGCCAGGAAGTTATGTTTGACAAAAGAATTCTTGAATCCAAGCACCAACACCTTGTTATTATGAAAGCGCTGTTCCATGTACAGGCCCAGACATCCACCATTCCGAAACGTATTTTCTACCACCATCTCATGGTTCCCCTGCTTTGAGCTTAATCCCGCTACCACAAAATATTCGTATTTAAGGGTAAAGGTGATGTCTTTATACCGGAAACCGAGGGAGGTATTTGGCGTGTGGACCCATGACGTCACCGTAGTGGCAAAACCTTCCTGGTAGAAATATCCCCACATAAAGGCCACGTCGTACCCCGCATTAAATGAGAATTTATGAAGCTGCTTATGCCAGCGGGCACCGAGAGACAGTTGATTGGAAATGAACAATGAAGAGAAGCGCGAGTCCAGGGAAAAGCCATTGCGCAATCCATAGATCGCATGAAAATGAAATAAAGGTGCCTGAAACCAGAACTGCAACCAATCGAAGGGCAAGTTCACCTGTGAATACGCGACCTCCATCTTAAATTCCTTCGGAATGAAACGATGAGGGTAGTACATGCTTGCCGATCGGATGTCAAAGGAATCTTGGGCCGATGCCAGGAACGGCATAAGCCCCAAAAAAAGGAATATGAGTACCTTTGTTGTGACCACCTATTCGAGTTAAATGATTGGGACAGTTGAAGTTACTAAGAAATTACCTTACCCGGGAGAACATTTCCCAATATCTTGGGCACTTTTATTGCACCGCTCATTAATTTGCCGATTCGAATGAAATTCGCATGCATTCTTCTTCTCTTTACGGGTTTGGACTGCGTTGCACAAAGAGATTGTGAGCTAAAGCTGAATAAGGACAGTATCAAAGTATTTACCTGCATCAATGAGAATTCAAAATTCAAATCAGTCCGAACCACCTTCGAACTTCACAGCAGTCTCTCTCAATTGGCAGCCATGGTGCTGGACATTGATCACCTCGGCGATTGGCAATACAAGACTCTTAGCGCCAAATTGCTGAAGCAAGTGAGTGAGCGGGAACTCATTTACTACACCGAAGTAGCGGCGCCTGTCTTCACGAGCAATCGCGATTTTGTCATTCAGCTCACCCTGAATCAGGATCCTGAGACCCATGTACTGATCATTGATTTGGTAAGTACTCCGAATTATATATCGCCCAAGAAAGGAGTAGTCCGTGTTCCTTTTTCAAAAGCGCGGTGGACTGTCAAGCCTATTTCTGCTTCCCGGCTTTCCGTAGAATATTATATTGAAATTGATCTTGGTGGAGCCGTACCCCCCTGGCTTGTGAACATCGTTGCGCCCCAAGCGCCATACGAGACTTTCAAAGCGCTGCGGAATCAGATAGAAAAATACAAAGGACGCGTTTCATTCATAAAAGAATGAGCAACAAATATGACCAGGATTGACAGTTAATTTCACCGGCAATCATGGTCACAAAAACTATTTCATTCTGGAGTAGTTGAGGATCATGATGGAGCAATCGGCATAGCACCGTGCGTATTCTTCCTTGCTAAGTGATTTTTGAAATGCCCTCAGTCCATCGAAGAATAATTTACTGGCTGTTTCATAGCCGGGAGTTTTAAGCACATAATCCTGGTGCGCTTCCCAGTTTGTCCTGCGTCTTGATAAGTGAAGGGTAGCACGGCCAATGGCCATGACGATGGTAGATGTTTTCGAGAATGGGCAATTAAGGAAAGAAGTGCGGACCGAATTTGAACAACGAAGAAACGGACATGTTTTCAAACCCTATATTCCCGATGGACCCCCTCCCATACCGAATGAAACTCAAAAGAATTGATTCTTAAAATAAGCCCCCGATAATCATCCGGGTTTTCTACATTTAACGGTTGGTGTGTGTTTATATAACGCTTGCCTCCTAATAAATTCAATAGCCAGATATCTCTCCGTTTATGAAAAAAATAATTGTATTCTTATTTAGTGCCGCCGCATTCCAAGTTGTTGCTCAAACGGTGCCAACATTCGAACAGATCATCTCACTTAGAAGCGCCGGAAATCCAATCCTATCAGCGGATGGGAAACAAATTGCTTTTACCGTTCAGACAACGGATTGGAATGAGAACCGGTTTGATACTGAAATTTGGATTTCAAAAGAAGGAAAGAAACCGTTCCAGCTCACAAATACTTCCAAGGCCAGCAGTACAAACCTTGCCTTTTCCCCCGACGGGCAATGGATTGCATTTCTTGCAGACAGGGGAAACAAGACGCAAATCTATGTAATGCGTTCTGATGGCGGTGAGGCCAGGCCGGTGACTAAAGAAGAAGAATCGATTGCCAGATTTGAATGGCATCCTTCGGGAACAAGATTAATTTTTCTGAAACCCGATAAAGAAGATAAAAACAAGAAGGAGATTGAAAAGCGATATGGAGGTTTTGAGCAGGATGATAAGGAGTTTGCGCTTTCACATCTATGGCAAGTGGATTTCAATCCGGATCCACGTGATCCTTCCGAGATGCCCTGCTATGAGACGGTTGATTCGCTGAAGACAAAATCCGGTTGCATCGAATTGCCAAAAGCACAGCGACTTACGGAAGGGAAATTTACAATCACCGGATTCCTGACCTCCCCGGATGGTAGCAAAGTGGCATTCAATCAGCAACCCGATCCGCTTATCAATTCTTCCATGAAATCAAATATTTCCGTTTTGGATTTAGTTTCAAAGAAGACAACGCCTTTGATTTCAAATCCAAGTTCAGACGGATTGGAGGAATGGTCGCCCGATTCAAAAGAAATTTTGTACTCGACCAATCTTTCGGACACTACCTCCAATTTTTACATGAACTCAAAACTGTTCACCATTAACCTGACGGATAAAACATCGCGCCAACTGGCGAAGGATTTTGATGAGAGTTTTGGTGGATTTAGGTGGCTGCCATCGGGTATTTATTTCACTGCCTGGGACAAAACAAAACGCCCGTTGTATAAACTGGATCCGGTGAGTGGGGCCGCTTCAGTTTTTCTAAATGTACCCGAGCAGATTTTTGGAATTAGTTTTTCGAGGTCAGGAGACAAAGTTGCTTTTAGCGGAAGGTCAGGGGACCAGTTGGGTGAAGTATTTATAGCATCCATGTCTTCACCAAAGCCTGAAAAAATTACAAACATGACCGAACAGATGAGTTCATGGAAAGTAGCACAAAGCGAAGTGATCCGTTGGAAAAGCAAAGACGGTGCAATCATCGAAGGAATATTGCACAAGCCGAAAAATTATGATCCATCAAAGAAATATCCGCTGTTGGTGGTGATTCATGGAGGACCGACGGGAATTGATACGCCAACGCCCGTACCTGGTTCAGTATATCCGATTGTTCAATGGCTTGATAAAGGCTGTCTCGTACTGCGTCCGAATTATCGAGGCTCGGCAGGTTATGGAGAAAAATTCCGTTCACTGAATGTAAAGAACCTGGGCGTAGGCGATGCATGGGATGTGCTTTCAGGTGTTGATTATCTTGATAAGCAAGGGCTGATCGACAAATCTAAAATGGGTTGCATGGGCTGGAGTCAAGGTGGATATATCTCTGCTTTTCTTACTACCACAAGTGATGTGTTCAAGGCGATTTCTGTTGGTGCGGGCATTTCAGATTGGATGACGTATTACGTAAGCACCGATATTCATCCCTTCACACGTCAATATTTAAAAGCTACACCCTGGAGTGATGAGGCGATTTACAAAAAGACGTCGCCGATGAATTATATCAACTCAGCAAAAACGCCGACTTTGATTCAACATGGAGAATTTGACCGGCGTGTTCCTATTTCCAATGCCTACCAGTTGCTCCAGGGGTTACGTGACAAAGGCGTTAAAGCCGAATTAATTGTGTACAAAGGGTTTGGCCACGGGATTAACAAGCCAAAGGAACGATTGGCAGCCACCTGGCATAACTGGCAATGGTTTAATAAATATGTGTGGGGGGAGAATGTGGAACTGCCAGTGGGAGAAAAGAAAAAGTGACTTACCGATTTGCTTCGCCCGCCATAATAAGTACGATCAAATATTCTGATAAATTAAAATTTTAGAAAACAATTTATGCTATGAGAAAGTTAATCCGAGTTTCAATTTTACTCTTTGTAGTAACGGGAGTTTGGGGCCAAACCAAGAAGCCCATCGTCGCCTCCGATCTCATGAAGATCGCTACGGCCAATCAAATTCAAATCTCACCAGATGGAAACAAAGTCGTCATGGTAGTCACACGCAAAGCGGTGAAAAATGATAACGAGTACTACTACACCCGCCATCTTTATTTGTTGGACCTGGCAGCGAGCACCGAACCAACACAACTCACCTTTGGTGATAAAAATGACGGACAACCCCAATGGTCACCCGATGGAAAACAGATTGCGTTTGTTCGTGCCGATGGCGAGAAATCGCAAGTCTGGATTTTGCCATTGAGTGGCGGAGAAGCGCATGCTATCACAAAATCCGACTATGGAGCAAGCAGCCCGCGATGGTCACCCGATGGAAAGAAAATTTTGTATTCATCGAATATTCCTTTCTATGGGATTGAAGGAAAAACCTCCTGGACATACGAGCGCCCGGGTCGCGTGCAGGGCGATGAACCTAATTTCAAACTGATGAAGGCAGATGAGAAAAAGAAAACGATTACTACTCCTGACGGAACGCTCGATGAAGTTCGTGCCTGGTTGGCCAAGAACGCAAGTGAAAGTAATCCACGTGTCTTAAATCGCCAGAACATGCAGGGTGAGCTGAATTTACAACCCGATGAAGAATTTTCACATCTGTTTGTAAAAGCCGTCGGTGCCGATGATAAGGCAATTCAACTGACGAACGGCTTCCAGGATTTTGATGCTGCTGAGTGGTCGATGGATGGAAAAAACATTATCTGTTATTCGCGTTTGTATAAAATTCATCCCGACCGTGAACGGGACAGTGACTTATGGATCATCGATACGGAAACAAAAACAGCAAAAGAGTTTTTGACCTGGCCGGGCTATAACATTTCAAATCCGGCATATTCTCCGGATGGGACACAAATCTTGTTTTCAGCGCAGGCGATTCAAAATCGTCATGCCACCCAAAATCAGCTGGCTGTAGTTCCATCAGCAGGGGGCAAGCCACAGGTTATTACCGCCACTCTTGATCGTGATGTAAACGGAGCAGTCTGGTCGGCCGATAGCAAGACAATTTATTTTGCTTCACAGACCGAAGGTGATATTCCTATTTTCAGTGTCCCTGCCAAAGGCGGAACGATTTCAAAAATCTTTGGTAACGACAATGGTGTAAATGATTTTGATGTGCGGGGCGACAAGGTTGTGTTTGGACTTACGGAGACAAAGAATCCCTGGGAAGTTCATCTGCTAAACCTGAAGGATAAGAGCACACGGCAGCTCACCAAACTCAACGAAGGATGGATGAAGGACAAACAAGTCATCAGTCCAAAAAAATACTGGTTGGACCGTCCGGATGGCTCCCGCGTTCAGTATTGGGTAATGGAACCGGTGGGAAAGAAAGATGGCATAAAATATCCCACCATCTTAAATATTCATGGAGGCCCTGCTGCCATGTGGGGGCCCGGTATTTTTTCGATGTGGCATGAATACCAGTTAGAAAATAGCTGGGGCTACGGTTTGGTCTATTGCAACCCTCGAGGCAGTGGGGGCTATGGTGATAAATTCAAAAAAGGAAATTTTAAAGACTGGGGCACAAGCCCCGCAGGAGATATCCTTGGTTCGCTCGACGATGCGATAAGTAAAAATTCATGGATTGATAAAGACCAGCTTTTTGTAGAAGGAGGAAGTTACGCGGGCTACATGGTGGCATGGCTGATAAGTCATGACAACCGTTTCAAAGCGGCCAATGCACAGCGTGGCGTTTATGACTTAACCACGTTCATGGGTGAAGGCAATGCCTGGAGTCTTGTTCCAAATGATTTTGGCGGATATCCATGGCAAAAGGAAACAAAGGCACTGCTGGATGCAAACTCTCCCTATTCTTACGTCGACAAAATCAATACACCGCTGCTGATCATTCACGGTGACCAGGATTTACGCACCGGAGTAGTTCAATCAGAAATGCTTTTCAAGAGCATGAAAATTCTGAACAAGCCGGTAGAATATATCCGCTATCCTAAGGAGGGGCATGAACTTACGAGGAGTGGTAACCCTGGAAGGATGATGGATCATATGTTACGGGTGATTGAATTCTTTGAGAGATATGCTAAACATCCGGAGCCGGTGCCGGCTGGGTCGAAGTAAGATGGAGCGGCAATGGTTTCCGGCAGACTTCGTAGATGAACGCAGATTTTTAATAATCTGCGAAAATCCGCGAGATCTGCGGGAGACAAAACCGTAAGTCAGTAAACCAAATTTTTCTCCGTCATAAACTCCGCGATCTGCACAGCGTTTGTTGCCGCGCCCTTTCGTAGATTATCAGCGACAACCCACATGTTCAATGTTTTTGGATTTGATTCATCCCGGCGGATTCTTCCAACGAATACCTCATCTTTTCCGTGCGACAGGATCGGCATGGGATAGATATTATTTTTAACATCATCCATCACGACCACGCCCGGTGTGTTTTCTAACAGTTCACGCACAGTGGCAAGATCAAAATCCTTGTGGAACTCGGCATTGACTGCCTCCGAATGACCTCCGATGGTTGAGACCCGAACCGCAGTAGCCGTAACACCAATAGAATTATCACCTAAAATCTTTCGGGTTTCATGTACCATTTTCATTTCCTCTTTCGTGTAGCCATTGTCGAGGAACATATCAATGTGGGGCAATGCATTCATATCAATGCGGTAAGGATATACCTTAGCACCTTCAATACCGTTGCGCTCGTCCATGAGTTGTTGTAGAGCTTCTTTACCGGTTCCGGTCACGGACTGGTACGTTGCCACTACAATTCTTTTGAGTTTGTATTTTACATGTAATGGAGCTAGCGCCATCACCATCTGAATAGTAGAGCAGTTGGGATTGGCAATGATTCGATCATCGATGCGAAGTACATGGCCGTTGATTTCGGGTACGATCAATTTTTTAGTCGGATCCATTCTCCAGGCAGAGGAATTATCAATCACGATCGTGCCTTTCTCCGCGAATTTGGGAGCCCATTCAAGAGAGGTATTTCCACCGGCTGAAAAGATTGCTACGTCTGCAGCCAGGCCGCAAGCCTTGTCCATGCTGATGATAGTATAACGTTTATTCTTATAAAGGATTTCTTTTCCAACGTTTCTGGCAGAAGCTACCAGATACAATTCATCAAACTGGAAGTTGCGCTCTTCCATTACTTTCAAAATTTCCTGACCCACCAGTCCGGTGGCACCCACCACAACTATTTTCATGACGATTTTAATTTTAAGAACTACAAAAGTAGCATAAATGGTATTTTGGATGAATGAAGGTGCTGAAAAAGGTGTACAAGGGAAATGCAGGTCACGCAAAGGCCGCTAAGTTAAGGTCGCAAAGCGCTCAAAGATTTGAATGCCTGCGCCTGTTTTGCGGTCTTTGCGTCTTCCTTTGCGCGCTTCGCGTGAAACTGCATTTAAGAACCCAAACAGTCGTACGTCCGCTGAAGATTATAGGGTTTCTGTTTTTTCTTATCCTTCCAGGC
>JANXYC010000148.1 GCA_025350305.1 Cyclobacteriaceae bacterium
AGCGAAAAGAAGCATCGGTCTTCAGTTGATGATGGTTGCTCGTTTTGCGAATGTAATCAGGTGAGAAGCAGGCACTCTCGAGGAAAATATTTTTGGTGGTAGTTGAAATACCTGATTTGAAGCCGCCAAAAACTCCCGCTAAGCACATCCCCTCATTTGTGTTGCAGATCATCAAGTCCTGAGCGGTCAGAATCCGTTCTTTGCTATCAAGCGTCTTGAATTTTGTGCCAGCCGGGGTTGTTTTTACAATCACTTTGTTGCCGGTGATCGTTGTAGCATCAAACGCATGAAGCGGCTGACCAAGTTCGTGGCAGACAAAGTTGGTGACATCTACAATGTTGTTGATCGGTGTGAGTCCAATCGATAGGAGCCTCCTTTTCAACCAATCCGGAGAGTCGCTCACACGGATACCAGAAATCGTGACGGCTGAATATCGGGGACACGCCGCTGGCGTTTCAATGATTACATCAATCGAGAGATTTTTATTATCAACTTTAAACGCATCTATCGAAGGCCATTTTATTTCCCGGTCTTTAGCGGCTTTTATGTCACGCGCCACTCCGATATGTGAAGCAGCGTCCGCCCGGTTCGGTGTCAGACCGATTTCAATGATGTGGTCGGACTGAATTTTGTAAAATTCAGATGCCAGCGTGCCATTGGGTGCATTCGTACTTAAGATAATGATGCCAGCATGGCGTTCGCCTAATCCAATTTCATCTTCGGCACAGATCATCCCTTCACTTTGCTCGCCACGGATTTTGGTGGCTTTGATGGTGAAGGGTTCGCCTTTGGTTGGATGCACCGTGGTGCCGGGCAGTGCCACGATCACTTTCTGGCCCGCTTCCACATTAGGAGCCCCGCATACGATCTTCATTATGTTAGATTGGCCCACGGCCACCGTGGTTATTGAAAGTTTATCGGCATTGGGGTGTTTGTTGCAAGTGATCACTTCGCCAATAACCAAGCCCTTCAGGCCGCCTTTTATTGATTCAGATGGGTGAATACTTTCTACTTCAAGCCCGGTAGCCGTAATCGTGCCGGCGATGTCTTCCGGTGATTCCGGTAAGTCGATATACTCTTTCAGCCAATTGTAGGAGATGGTCATTGCAAAAATGAACGTCAAATATAAGGTTTCAAAAATTAGAAATTGCCACGGGTTTAAACCCGTGGCAATTTGAAATCCACCCTAAAAATCCCAATCCAATCCCAGGCGGTCCTTGAGTTCGATGAGGTATGGGTTCTTTTCGGCTAAATGTTCAAACTTTTCTTTTGAAGTGTAGATGACTTTCTTGCCCGTGGCTTCCCGTACACTGGCATGTATCGTCAATTCCGAATTCTTCAAACGCTCGCGCAGAAATTGGATGAATTCATGCTGGAAGTTTTCTAAGAGCGTTTCTTCGACCGGATTGGTAAGTAGCACTTCAATGACCGGATGATCAAATTGAAATTCACGTTTTAAAATCTGGTATTCCGCCGCCTGGTTTGTTCGTTGTTCTGCAAATTCATTCCAGGCAACACTGAGATTTTCAACACGTACCGGCTGGTTAACAATGGATTCTACGATCGCTTCAGGGATATCATTCCCATTTGTAGTTGCTGTAGGTTTGAATAGCCCTTGAAGATTTATGGTGGTCTTCGTCCTAAGATTTTTTGCAGGAGTTTTTTGCAGGGCAGGAATGAGTATAGGTGGTAATTTAGTAGCCGGCAATTCAACAGAAGCCGGAACTTCATTCGTTACATCAATTTTTTTTTTAATCCTGCTGGAGCGGCAGGTACGGCTTGTTCGGCTGAAGTATGATTATTAATTCCTCCTCCAAGGATGGCCGATTTCAGGTGGGCCATTTTCATGAGCGCCAATTCAACCAGTAAACGCTGGTTTTTGCTCATCTTATAATTGATGTCACACTGGTTGGCGATGCTGAGCCAGGAGAGAAGCATCGAATAAGGTGCAGCCTGTGATTGTTGGGCGTATTTTTTTTTCGTGTCCTCCGGCACCTCCATCAGTTGCACGGTGCGTACATCTTGCGACACCATCAGGTTACGCAGGTGCTCGCTTAGGCCTACGATGAAGTTTTGCCCGTCAAACCCTTTATGAAGAACTTCGTCGAACAGCAGGAGAGGGACCGAAGGATTTTCTGCCAATAGGCCATCTACCACTTTGAAATAATATTCATAATCAAGAATGTGCAGGTTGCTAATAACATCTTTAAACGTCACACCTTTGCCTGGCGAGAAGGTGACCATCAAGTCAAAGATGGACAGTGCATCACGTAAGGCACCGTCTGCTTTTTGTGCGATCAGGTGCAGGGCCGCTTCTTCTGTTTTGATTCCTTCGCGGTCGGCGATTTTTTTCAACTGCCGTGCGATGTCAGAAATTTGGATTCTGTTGAAGTCAAAGATTTGGCAGCGCGATAATATCGTCGGGATTACTTTGTGCTTCTCGGTGGTGGCCAGGATAAAAATGGCGTAGGACGGAGGTTCCTCCAGCGTCTTCAGAAATGCATTGAACGCTGCATTGGAGAGCATGTGCACCTCATCGATAATATAGACTTTGAACTTGCCATACTGCGGAGGGTAGCGTACCTGGTCGATCAGGCTTCTGATATCCTCTACAGAGTTGTTGGAAGCGGCATCAAGCTCAAAAATATTCAGGGAGTTGATTTCAGCCTTTTCTTCAAAGCCGTTGATCATCCTTGCCACGATGCGCGCACAGGTAGTCTTTCCAACCCCGCGGGGGCCGCAGAATAAAAGCGCCTGGGCCAGCTTGTTGCTGTCGATGGCGTTTTTCAGCGTGGTTGTAATGTGGTCTTGTCCAACCACGTCCTCGAAGCCGAGCGGGCGATACTTGCGGGCTGAAACAACGAAATTCTCCATCGGCCCGAAAGATAGTTTTTTTGGGAGGCTTGCCAGCGGTTGTTGAAAAATTGTGAATGAAATAAACCTGACGGACTTGAAAAGTGTGAGTCGACTAAGACTTCTGAGTGCAATGGGAAGTATATCACCATCAAAGTATGGTACAATACTTGCCTTAACAGGGCATGCAGAAAATCCGGATTATTCTTACCTGTTATCGGTATATCGCTATTCCAGGACTGGTTATTACGTTGGTGCTATCATATCAGCTTTGGCTTTCACAAAGTTGGTACTTTCTTCCCTTCGCCATCTCGGCAAAAATTATAACCACAGGCCTTTTATTGCTATTTATTTTTATTTTCAGTTCAAAACAGTTTTATTTTTTCAACAATCTGGGTTTCTCCAATGCCTCCATTTATGGAGCAATGGTATTGATTGACCTCATCATCACGGTAACATCGTTTGGAATCACGTTGCAACTCCTATGAACGTCCTCGAATTCGACAGTTTGTATCTTGAGTTTGGGGCCAAAAGGGTTCTGTCCAGGTTCTATTGATTCTGCATTCGCGCCATTCATTTTGTATTCTGGATGAGCCCTTTTCAGGTCTGATGCCGCTACAAATTGAAAAGCTTCAACAGATACTTCGTATCGCAAAGAGCAACAAAGGAATTCTAATCACAGATCATTTGCATCGTCATGTACGGTCAATTTCGGATGATCTTTACGTGCTGAATCAAGGTAAGACTTATTTTATCAAGGATGACCAACAGCTTATTGATTGGGGTATTTGACAACGCTTTCGTAGAAATAAAATCCACGCCTTACTCTTGCTGATTATATCTTCTCCGTCAAAATAGCCAGGAACGTTTTCACCGCTTCCATATAATTCCCCACACGGATGTTCTCATTTTCCGCATGTTGATTGTTGTCGGGATTTACGGTAGGAACGGCAACAGCAGGCAGCCCCAACGTAATCACGAAGGGCGAAATGGGAATGGAGCCGCCTGCCGTTCTGATTTTTATGGGCGCTTTTCCGAAGGCTTTGACCATCGCCTTGCTGAGCCACTTACCACATTCAGAGTCAAAAGGGGTTTGAAAGGCTCCATACGAGATGCTGGATTTTATCGCAGCGATCTTCGGATACTTCATTCGTTCTTCCTCTGTTGGCTCGTTCGGCACGATGTAATAACCTTGATTTTCAATGTGCTTGCGCACAAGATCAATCAATCGTTGCGGGTTGCTGGACGGCACGAGGCGAATATCAATTTCGGCGGTGGCATTGGCGGGTATCAGGGTTCGGGCCTTGTCTCCGACATAAAGAGCGTTGAGGCCACGAATATTTAAGGAGGGATATTGTAGAGACTCCTGAAAGCTATGACCAACCTGGTCGGGTGCGGCGATGCCTAGAAACTTTTTAATTTCGTTTTCATCATCAGGCACTTGCTGAAGTATTTTCTTTTCTTCCTCCGTCAGGATTACACCATCGTAAAATCCAGGGAGCGTGACAATGCCTCTATCATCTTTCATGGAACCCAGCAACTGTGCAAGCCGTAAAGCAGGGTTTGGTGTGTAGTTTCCATAGTTGCCGCTGTGTACCGGCACGCGAGGGCCAAACGTAGTGAGGGTGATTTCACAAATACCCCGCGCACCAAATGATAGTGTAGGCTGATTGCTGATATGACGTGGGCCATCAAAAATGATCAACATATCGGCAGCCAGCTCATTTTTATAATTTGAAACAGCTGCCGGCAGATTGGGCGAACCCAATTCTTCTTCAAAATCCATGATGACCTTTATGTTGAAGTTGGGTTCTGTCTTGAGCTCTTTTAAAGCATCCAGGGATGCGAGGAACGCCATGGCAGGACCTTTAGCGTCGGACGTAGCACGGGCAAAGATTCGCCAGTCCGGGTTGACAGTCTTGTGGAGATTATCGTAAGGAATGATCTTCCACTTTCCCTGTACATCTTTCTCTTTCAGGACGGGTTTCCAGGGATCCTCCTGTTCCCAGTCGGCTCGGTTCACAGGCTGTCCATCGATTTGTAAATAAATCAAGACAGTTTTCGCAGGATTTTTAACGGCCCTCTCCGCCAACAGCAGCGGGGCTGCCGCGGTTTTCAATCGCAGCGTAGTGAAGCCCCGTTTGGCAAATGCGGTTTCGCACCACACCACATTTTTTTCAATATCGTTTGGGAAATGAGCATCGTTTGTCAGGCTCAGTAGATCATAAAACTCCTGAAAAGAAGCTATGGCGTGTTTCTTAGAAACACTTTCTAAATCAAGCCGGCCCTTTTGTGCATATATGCTGGTTATTGCCAGAACGAGTAACAATGAAAATGTTGCTTTAATCATATTGATTCTTTGAACTGGATAAATTGCATTATGAATTCAGCAATTCACAAAGGAAACACAATCTTTGTCAATTGTCTGCCTTGCCAATTGTCAACTTTCTACGAGACGCCCGCCTGTCCCGACTCACCGGAGATGACAGTGTACAGAGCGCTGACAATCGCATCTACTGATTTGACATCGTCCTGATAATCTTTTTGCTGGGCAGAAACAATTGAAATAACCAGGAGAAAAACTGTACTAAGCAGGGATGTTTTCATGATTATGTTTTTTGAAAGTTATGAAAGATATTTTGCGATTGTCGATGAGTTTTTGGGCTAAAGCCCTTTTCTGCCTTTTATGTTAACCCCCGGCCTAAAGTCCGGGGTTACCAGACCTTTTGTGTTAACCCGTGCCCTAAAGTCTGGGGTTACTAAGACAACGCTGCTAAGTCGAAATTAGCCCCACGGAGCGCACCATATTTTTGAAATGGACGCTAGACCAAACCAACGGAGCGCATTTGTTACTTTTGTTCGAATGAATTCCGCCCCAAAGTATTCTGTTGTAATTCCCGTGTACAACAGGCCGGAAGAGTTAGAGGAGCTTTTGGAGAGCCTTGTAGCACAAATCTTCCGTAATTTTGAGGTAATCATTGTTGAAGACGGCTCTCAACGTACATCGGAGGCCGTTTATGAAAGGTATTCTGCCAAGCTTGCTGTTCGATATTTTTTCAAACCCAACTCCGGCCCCGGCCCCAGCCGAAATTATGGTTTTGAAAAAGCCCGCGGTGAATATTTCGTCGTATTTGATTCGGATTGTATTCTTCCTTCAACTTATTTTGAGGATGTCGAAAAAAGTCTTGTATCGCACGGGTTTGATGCGTGGGGAGGCCCTGATCGCGGTCACGAGAAATTCACGACGCTTCAGCAAGCGATGGCGCACACCATGTCTTCCATGTTCACCACCGGAGGTATTCGTGGAGGAGAACATCAGGCAGACCGATTTCAGCCGCGAAGTTTTAATATGGGAATGAGCAGAAAAGTTTTTGAATTCACTGGTGGATTTACACTGGATCGTCTGGCGGAGGATATTGATTTAAGCATCCGAATGAAAAAGCAAGGCTTTCGAGTGGGATTAATACCAGAGGCCTACGTGTTCCACAAGCGAAGAACCAACCTGCGTGAATTTTTCTACCAGGTGCAGGGCTTTGGACGGGGACGGGTACGCGTTGGGAGAATACATAGTGGAGAAGTGAAAACAACGCATTGGTTTCCGGCTGTTTTTTTGATAGGCCTGATCAGCATACCATTCCTTTTTATTTTCGATAAAATTATTGGAGGTTTAGCCATCGGACTTTTAGGCATTTATTTGGCGGCTATCTTTTTTGAAGGACTAAAAGCAACCCGTTCGCTGGCTGTTGCACTGCTCAGCATTCCTTCTGCGATCGTTCAACTTACCGGTTATGGACTGGGTTTTCTGAAAGAGAAATTGAAATAGAGATCAATACAGGTAAAGAATGAACGGACGAGGGTTTGCGTTTTATTTCCCGCAGATTTCGCAGGCGTTAATCAGCGATATTTCTATGCAAATCCGCGAGATCGGCGGGAACAAAACCCTACATCAGCTGACTGAATACCTGTTCATTTATTTCATGCTTACCCTTGAACATAATTTTCTCCGGTTGAATTCCCAGCTTAATGACCAGCTCATCAAATTCATTCATTCGATCAGCCGTCATCAGCGGGTCTTGGTCACCGACAACCATATACGTCTTCTTTGAGGAAAGAACGTCGTGGCCAGTTTTGAAATCCATGTCTGGCGGAAAGAGACCCGCCCACAAAACGAGTTTCTCAAATCTAATTTTCCCATGGGTGGCCCAGCGACAAGCTGTAGCACACCCCTGTGAGAAGCCGAGCAATGTTACCGGTACGTTTGAGAACACGTTGAGTTCTTTCTCATAGACTGAATCCAGGTATAGAATGTAATTGTCAATGTCCAAAAGTCGGTTTTCGCGGGTCATCCATGTTGCGCCAGCTTTATTGTCTTGCCGACCCTGCGCTGTCAATTCCGATAAATAAAAATGGGAGAGTCCTTCGGGTGCGATGATGCAGATATCCTGATCGTTTAGTTTTTCAAATTTCTTAATAAAGTATTTGGCCAGCTGGCCATAACCATGCAACACAATCCACACCTCCCGTGTAGTAGCGTCCAGCGTTCCTGATTTATAGTACCGTGCTTTAAAAAGGAACTCTGCGTTTTCCTCTTTCATGCTCACCTTAGTCTTTCAGGTTGGATGAATCGAAACTCAGCGGGAGTAATGTATCGGCGGAAGAGCACTTGGCCCACTTTTGATCTGACCCAAGCATAATTACCTCCATGGGACTTTCCTGACGCGCCTCAAACTCAAGCATTACCTGCCGGCAGGCGCCACACGCAGTCGCGCTGGATAATTCTTTATGATTTTTCTTGTGAGCCACGATAGCGATTTTCTTTACGGATTTTCCCGGATACTGAGAAGAGGCTGTGTACAGCGCCACACGCTCTGCGCACATGCAAAGCGGAAAGGAAGCATTCTCCTGGTTGGCCCCCATCACGAGCGTGCCATCCTCCAACAGAAGTGCTGCGCCTACCTGAAACTTGGAATAGGGGGAATAGGAGAGTTGGGTTGCTTCTTTTGCCTTATGGACTAAGTATTTGGATTCCGAATCCAAGTCTTCCAAATTATTGAAGAGGGCTATGCCTTTCATAAAATAGACTTTTTGTATCGTGGGGTATGAAAGTTAAACCATTCCTATGACAATGGAAAATGAATCCGAAATTCAGGATAAATTGAGGAAAAATTGAAAGTATGCGATCCATTTTAATCCTTGGCGCCGGTCGCTCCTCAGCTGTGTTGATCGATTACTTGTTACAGTACGCTGCGCAAGATAGTTGGCATGTGACAGTGGGAGATATATCTCTTGAGGCAGCACAGGAGCGGGTGAAGAATTCACAGAAAGGTACCCCCATCTCTTTTGATATTCAACAGGAATCTTCATCGGAGCAGATCAAAAAATGTGATATCGTAGTATCTCTTCTACCAGCCTCTTTACATGGGGTAGTAGCAAAGAAGTGTTTACATTTCAAGAAGCACCTGTTCACTGCCAGTTATGTGTCTGATGAGATGAAATCATTTGATGCGGAAGCCCGGCAGAAAGGACTCCTTTTTTTGAATGAGTGCGGACTTGATCCGGGTATTGACCACATGAGTGCGATGCAGGTGATCGACCGCGTTAAGGATGAAGGCGGTGATTTATATTCCTTTGAATCATTTACCGGAGGATTGATCGCACCCGAAACAGACCCGGAAAACCCCTGGCGATATAAGTTCACCTGGAACCCGCGTAATGTGGTGATGGCTGGACAAGGAACCGCGAAATTTTTACAAAACGGACAATACAAATACATTCCGTATCAGCAATTGTTCAGGCGCATTACCCCGGTAAGTGTGACAGGCTATGGTGAGTATGAAGGTTACGCGAACCGCGACTCGCTCAAGTATCGCGATACCTATGGATTGCAGAAAATAAAAACCATGCTTCGGGGCACACTGCGTAATAAAGGTTTCTGCGCCGCCTGGGATATCCTTGTTCAGCTTGGTTGCACAGACGACACCTATAAGATGGAAGATGTTTCGAACATGACCCATCAAAAATTTACTGACGTGTTTCTTGACAGTTACCAGAAGTTAAGGACTCCGGAAAAAGTTGCCAAAAAATTTCAGATTAGTGTAGATGGCCCTGAGCTAACAAAGCTAAATTGGTCCGGGTTGTTTGATGATACACCAGTAGGATTAAAAGAGGGAACGCCTGCTCAAATACTTGAACATATTCTAAACAAACGTTGGATGTTGCATTCGCAGGACCGTGATATGGTTGTTATGTGGCATCGATTCCGTTTCCTTAGGGAAGGCAAGGAGCGGGAGATACAGGCATCATTGGTAGCGCTTGGTGAAAACTCCATTCAAACCGCGATGGCTAAGACGGTAGGATTGCCGTTGGCGATTGTTGCTAAATTGCTCTTGCAGGAAAAAATTAGTAGCAGAGGTGTGGTAATTCCTGTCAGCAAAGAATTCTATGAACCTGTTTTGGCGGAGTTGAAAGAACTGGGGATTGTATTACAGGAAAATGTAATTCATTAGTTGGGCAATCGTTTTTATTTTCGTTTGAGTGTTCACGAGCCTCCCCCTGCACCCCCTCCTCGGAGGGGGACATCCTTTCGAATGGTGGGTATTGAATAATCTGACAGGTCATTTTATTTCTGGAGTAAGCGTTCGAGAGGCCTACACCTCCTCCTCGGAAGGGAGCATCTTTGATAGGAAAGTGTGATTGATTCGTTGAGCAAATCACTTTTATTTTGAAATTAAATAGTCGCCTTCACCTGGGTCCCAGTTGTACGGGATGTCCCCCGCTGGCGGGGGATTAGGGGGTGGAAAAAACTCAACAATGAAAGCAACTAAATCCAACTACTGGGCTTACAATAAAGAGCTACAGCCTTTTGCAAATAAGCTCCGTCACAATATGACCAAAGCTGAAGCGTGCCTATGGAAGTACGTTCTTCGCGCGAGTATGATGAGAGGTTACCCATTCCGAAGGCAACGCCCAATACTGAATTACATTGCCGACTTCATGAGCAAAGACCTAAACCTTATTATTGAGGTGGACGGAATCTCTCATACTGTTGATGGTGCAGCTAAGCGTGATGCTGTAAGGCAAAAAAGATTGGAGAGAGCAGGCTTCAAAGTCATTCGGTTTACGGATGATGAAGTATTGGTCAACATGAAGCGCGTTGTTGAGAAAATAGGAAATGTCATTATTGAAATTGAACAATCGTTTCGGGCGGAAGGGTTGCCTCCCCCTGCACCCCCTCCTCGGAGGGGGACACTCCCTTGAAAGCTTGTACTCCATGGGGATACCATGCTCATAATTGCACGGCTCCTCGGATGGGAACACGTTGGTCCCCCGCCGGCAGGGGTGTAGGGGGTGGAAAAAACTCGCTCACACACGGGT
>JANXYC010000170.1 GCA_025350305.1 Cyclobacteriaceae bacterium
CCGTTTTCCTTGTCAAAAACATTAATTTTGAAACAGATGATTTTCAAAAAATTCAGGTTCATTTCTTTCATCCTTATTTTTTTACTTTTTGTTGCCTCCTGCGCGTCGTCAAATCACGCACACAATAAAAAGCTTAAGCGGGGTAAACCGATTCCCTGTCCGATGAAAGATTGCTGAGTCATGCGGAAAATAATTATCGCGATTGACGGATATTCAGCTTGCGGAAAAAGCACCACGGCTAAGGAAGTCGCAAAAGTTCTTGGCTTCCGCTACATCGACTCGGGAGCCATGTACCGGGCAGTGACGCTTTATTTTCTGGAACACCACATTTCCCTTACCAACCCTAGAGAAGTTGACAAGGCGCTGGTACAAATGAAAATTTCCTTCCAGGTGAACGGAAAAGGAAAAACCGAGACGTTTTTGAATGATGTGATCGTTGAGAAAGAGATTCGCGACATGCGGGTATCAGAATATGTCAGCCAGGTGAGTACCCTGGCCCCGGTGCGACACGCTATGGTAGAGCAGCAGCGACGGATGGGGAAGGAGCGCGCCATCGTTATGGACGGCCGGGATATCGGAACCGTCGTGTTTCCCGACGCGGAGCTCAAACTTTTTCTTACGGCGGATGTCCTGGTCCGCGCATTCAGAAGACAAAAAGAATTACTCGACCGCGATGAGATGATCGATATTGATACCATCATCGAAAACCTGCTGAAGCGAGATGAAATTGACAGTACCAGACTGGAAAGTCCGTTGCGCAAAGCAAAGGACGCCATCGAGATCGACACAACCTACATAACTATTGACGAAGAGGTGGAGGAAGTGATCCGACTCGCCTTGGGACGGATGCTCGAAAGTAAAAAATGAGACCGCTACCGTTTAACTAAAAACCTCCAACAAAACCCCAAAATGCCCTTGCCGGGTAAGGATAATTGTTAATTTTGCCCCGGCCTAAATTTTATTGTTGCCACTTATATCCATGGGCAAATTTATTCGTCTTAAGAAAGGATTCACGATCAATCTCGCAGGCAAAGCCGCCCCCAAAATAGCCAAAACCGAACCTGCCGAAACAGTCTCCATCAAACCTTCCGACTTCCACGGACTTTATATTCCAAAAGTGGTTGTTAAAGAGGGTGACAGTGTGAAAGCCGGTACTCCACTCTTCCACGACAAGCGACTTGAACGGGTACAATTTACCTCCCCTGTAAGTGGTGAGGTTGTGGAAGTGCGTCGCGGGGAGAAACGCACGCTGTTGGAGATCAAGATACTGGCCGACAAGAAGAGTGATTATGAGAGTTTCAGGAAATACACCGTTTCTGAAATTGCCAATCTCTCTGCTGATAGCATTAAGTCGCAACTCCTTCAGGCAGGCGTATGGCTCAATCTCATCCAACGGCCATTTGGAACAATTGCAGATCCAGCTGTGACGCCCAAGGCTATTCACATCTCAGCCTTTGATACGCACCCACTGGCCCCTGACTATAGCATTTTGTTCAAAGGACAGGATCAGTTTTTCCAGATAGGTGTTGATATTCTGAAAAAGTTAACGACTGGTGTTATCAATCTAAATACACACACCACTAGCGAAATTTCAACTGTATTCTCTCAGGTAAAGGGTGTGGAAGTAAACAAATTTTCCGGGCCGCATCCCGCAGGATGTGTTGGCGTGCAGATTCATCATATTGACCCTATTAGTAAAGGCGACCTTGTATGGACAATCAATCCCTTCGGTGTCATTCAAATCGGCAAGCTATTCCTGAATGGTGTTTATGATGCTTCAAAAATAGTAGCCGTGGTTGGTTCGGAAGTAAAGCATCCACAGTATTACAAGACCGTAACCGGTGCGTCGATCAAAAAATTAGTTGCGAATAATCTAACAAGTGAAAATGTGAGATTTATTTCCGGTAACCCACTCACCGGGACCAACATCGGCAACGAAGGGCACCTGGGTTTTCATGATCTGCAGCTAACGGTTTTGCCGGAGGGCAACCATCATGAATTCATTGGCTGGATCATGCCGGGGGCCAATAAGCTTAGCATTCACCGGGCATGGGGATTGTTTTCATTCCTAAAGCCGAATAAGGAATTCAAATTGGACACGAACACACACGGAGAGCCACGCGCTTTTGTTCAAACAGGTGTTTTCGAAAAGGTAGTACCAATGGATATTTTACCGACGCACCTGATAAAGAGTGTGCTGGCGGAAGACATTGATGAGATGGAGGCCTTGGGGATATTCGAAGTAATTGAAGAAGACCTGGCCCTTTGCGAATTTGTGGATGTCTCAAAGCATAATGTACAGGAAATACTCCGTGAAGGACTTGAGTTGATCAGAACAAGTTAAGTGAGCATATGAAGTTTTTAAGGAACCAGCTTGATTCGGTCAAGCATTATTTTGAAAAGGGCGGAAAGTGGGAGAAGTATTATTTCGCCTACGAGGCATTCGATACATTCTTATTCGTACCCAATACAACTACGGAGGCAAAAGGCGTTCAGATACGGGATGCAATCGATTTGAAAAGGTTGATGATGACCGTTGTCATCGCGATGCTGCCATGCCTGATTTTTGGCATGTGGAATGTAGGGCATCAGCATTTTCTCGCACTGCAACAAGCAGCAACGGTGGGGCAGAAGTTCTGGTTTGGCATACTGAAAACCGTTCCGATCATTGTCGTGTCATACGGTGTGGGTCTCACGATTGAATTTATTTTCGCCACGATCCGGCGGCATCCGGTAAATGAAGGTTTTCTTGTCACCGGAATGTTGATACCATTGGTAATGCCTGCCAGCATTCCTCTTTGGCAGGTGGCAATTGCTACTGCATTTGCGGTCGTTATAGGAAAAGAAGCGTTCGGGGGCACCGGCATGAACGTGGTAAACATTGCGTTAACGGCTCGCGCCTTTTTATACTTTGCCTATCCTTCACAAATTTCCGGGGAAGTATGGACCTACCTGGGTGATGGTGCCAAGACCGTTGCGGGGTATTCAGGAGCCACACCGCTGGCCCTCGCGGCCCAATCGACGGGTAATGTAGTTAGTGACTTCAATTCCTTTGGTGCTGGCTGGGCGGATGGAATTTATAATTTCTGGAATATGTTCATGGGGGTGATGCCGGGTTGCATCGGTGAGACCTCAACGTTGATGTGTCTGATAGGGGCAGCCATTTTGATCATCACCGGAGTTGGAAGTTGGAAGATTATTGTCAGTGTGTTTGCCGGAGCGTTTGGAATGGGTCTCTTTTTGAATGCGGTAGGCACAACACCGTTTACCCAAATGCCGGCATATTATCACCTGGTAGTGGGTGGGTTGGCCTTTGGTGCAGTATTTATGGCAACGGATCCGGTGACGGCTTCGCAGACAGAAACAGGAAAGTGGATTTACGGTATTTTGATTGGTATCTTTACCGTGCTGATCAGAGTATTTAATCCGGCATACCCGGAGGGCATTATGCTGGCGATATTATTGATGAACGTTTTCGCCCCGCTGATCGATTATTTTGTGATTCAAGCAAATAAAAAAAGGAGATTACAACGTGCGACAGTCTAATATCTATATCATTCTCTATTCCGCCGCCATTACCGTGGTCTGTGGTGGGTTGCTGGCTTTTGCATCCACCAGTTTGAAAGAGAAGCAGGACGCAAACATTGCCCTGGAACAAAAGAAAAACATCCTGTCATCCGTTCTTACATTGACCGAAGGTGAAAATATTAATGAGATTTATGCGAAGCAAGTAAAAGGATATGTCATCGATTACGAGGGAAATTTGAAAGTGGGAAAGAAGCCCGAAGAGGTCATCA
>JANXYC010000200.1 GCA_025350305.1 Cyclobacteriaceae bacterium
AGTGGAAGACATGATGAAGGCTGATGCCAATTTCAAAAACTCGGTCGAAGAACTTACTAAGAAGTTGAAGATGCGCATGGCGTCGTAGGGGATCGAAGTTCAAGGTTCAAAGTTCAAGGTTCAAGAGGTTCAAAGTTCAAGGTTGCAGGACAAACTGCATTTGAAGCTCCTGCTTTGAACTGTTGATTCCGTACAAGAGAACCCGCCCCCTGTATTTGGTAAAAAAGTCAATCACATCCTGTGGGTCCTTGATCCGTTCGCGATTTATTGAAATGATCGTGTAATTTTCAGGGATGCCAAGTCTGCGGAACAAACCATCCTTGATGCTGTAAACTTTTACGCCATATTCTACTTCCTCGAGGTTCGCACCAAGGAGTGGATCACTAAAGATTTTTCGTTTGATCAACGCCGTGGTTCCATTCTTATTCACCAATGCAACTGAAACGGTGGAAGGCTTTCCATCCCGTAAATAGGTCACGTTGATCTTGTCGCCCGGGTAGTGATAGCTCAGTTCCTCTTCGTATTCGCTTTTGCTGTTGATATCATCGTTATCAATCTTCACGATGATGTCGCCTGGCTTCAGGCCTGAATCTTTCGCGGCACCGCTTCGTTCAAGTTCCACCAGCACGACACCCTTATAATCTTTTACGTTGGGATCAAGATTATACTTCGCAGCGGTCTGGTAGTCGTAGTCCATCACGCTGCCACCCAGAAATGCTTTCTGTACGATGCCAAACTTGATGAGATCGTTCACTACTTTTTTTGCAATATCCACCGGCACAGCAAACGCATAGCCTGTATAAGAACCTGTGCGTGATAAGATCGCGGTGTTGATGCCCACTAATTCTCCGCTTTTGTTCACTAAGGCCCCTCCACTGTTACCGGGGTTAATCGCTGCATCCGTTTGTATGAATGACTCAATGGGGAACTTGTCTTCTACAATATTAATTCGTCTACCCTTAGCGCTGACAATACCTGCGGTGACCGTAGAGGAAAGTGAAAAAGGGTTCCCAACGGCAATGACCCATTCTCCTACGGCCAGCCTTCGCGAGCTACCCAATGTTACTGGGGGAAGATTAGTCTCCTTGATTTTCAAAACCCCCAGGTCGGTGGAGGGATCCGTACCAATTAATTCGGCATCATAAACTTTCTTATTATAAATCACTTGTATTCTTTCTGCAGACTCAATCACGTGGTTGTTCGTGACGATATAACCATCGGAGGTAAAGATGACGCCCGAGCCACTGCTTACCTGGGGTTGTTGTCCGCCACCACCAAAGAGCATGTCCCAGTACGAATAGGAAGCTCCGCCGCTTTGAGAAATGCTATTAATATACACCACGCTGGGGATTGCCCTGGCAGCACCCTCGCTAAAATCAACAGGCGGAAAACTGCTGGAGGAAGAAGGCATCGACATGGCCGGCTTATCAGTTTCCTCCGGTTTAAAGGAGGTCACTGTATAATTTGCTTGGCCGTCTTCGGGTGGGCTTTTTTGTTGTTGATAATAATAAAAAACGCAGGCGCCTGCCAGTCCTGCTAAAAATCCTACTACGATGGTTCTGAGTGTATTTCCCATGATTTGCCTGATTCAATTTTTCACAATAATATAAAACGATGCCGATTTTATTAAGTTCGGAATGGTACACACCTTTACAGCTAATCTATTAAAGAAATGGGATTCCGGTCTTTATTGGCAAAACCTTTTGCGTCCTACATAGCAAGGCAGACGATGCAGTGGTCGTCCAGACCGGGATTTTATCAACAAAGGGTTTTTGAAAACCTCCTCCAGGGTGGCATTGCCACAGCCTTTGGAAAGGATCATGGCTTTGGTGACATCCGAGACCACGATGCTTTCAAAAAGCAAGTGCCTATCCGCGACTATGAAGCGCTGAAACCGTATGTCGAAAAAGTTTTGGCGGGACAATCAGATGTGTTGTGGAAGGGGAGGCCCACCTATTTCGCAAAGACCTCAGGAACAACGTCCGGCACAAAATATATACCGATTACAAAAGAGTCAATACCCAACCACATCGATAGCGCCCGCAATTCATTGTTGAGTTACATCCATGAGACCGGAAAGGCTTCCTTCGTGGATGGTAACTTGATTTTTCTTTCGGGCAGTCCGGAGTTACATGACACGGCCGGAATAAAAACAGGGCGGCTCTCCGGTATCGCCAATCATCATGTGCCGGCGTATTTGCGTGGCAACCAGAAGCCCAGTTACAACACAAACATCATCGAGGATTGGGAAGAAAAATTGGAGAAGATCATTGATGAGACCATTCATTCCAACATGACGTTGATATCGGGCATTCCGCCCTGGGTGCAAATGTATTTTGATCGCATCCAGGCGCGAACCGGTAAAAAAATAAAAGATGTTTTTCCAAATTTTTCAGTGTTCGTTTACGGAGGTGTTAACTTTGAACCGTACCGTGCCAAGCTGACGGAGTCCATTGGAAAAGAAGTCGATTCCATTGAATTGTACCCGGCATCCGAAGGCTTTATTGCGTATCAGGATTCTCAAAAAGAAGAGGGCCTATTATTATTATTGAACAGTGGTATCTTTTACGAATTCATTCCGGCCGACGAATATTTTTCTGAAAATCCTCGTCGCCTCTCCATTGATGAAGTAGAATTGGGAAAGAACTATGGGCTCATCATCAACAACAATGCAGGGCTTTGGGGATACTCTATCGGAGATACGGTGAAGTTTGTTTCAACCCAACCGTACCGCGTAGTTGTCACCGGTCGCATCAAACATTTTATTTCGGCTTTCGGCGAGCACGTGATCGGTGAAGAAGTAGAGAAGGCCATGAAGTTTACGATGCAGAAGTTTCCGGAAGTTGAACTCGTTGAATTCACGGTTGCTCCCCAGGTAACCCCGGCCGAGGGTTTGCCCCACCACGAATGGTTGGTAGAGTTTGCTCAACCGCCGAGGGACGTGAAAGCGTTCGTGCTGGAGTTGGATAACCAACTGCGTGAATTGAATGTGTACTATGATGATTTAATTTCCGGCAGTATCCTGAGTGTTTTAAAACTTACATCGCTGCGCAAGAATGCCTTCATCGATTACATGAAGTCGCTGGGAAAACTAGGCGGGCAAAATAAGGTGCCGAGGCTGGCGAATGATAGAAGAATAGCGGAGGACTTGACTAATTATAAGATCTAAATGCAAGACAGAAATTTCAAATATCAAACGCCGAATAACAAATATCAAAGTTGGGGGCTTACTTTGTTATTTGACATTTGAAGTTTGGTGTTTGATATTCTTAAGAGCTCGGAGCACCCTTTATTTTTTTTGCCACGGATTACACCGATTACCACATGATTTTATCCGTGATAATCGGTGCCATCAAACGGTAGCTAATTGAAGATTGTAAAGAAATTTCAAATATCAAAGTAAGGTACCCTAATGCTTTTGGATTTGATCTGGTTTATCTTAAAGTTAAAGGGTTGCCGTTGACCGTTTTTGAAAGAGATTTGTTCGGAAAACCCAGGGGTGTTTGAATTGTGATTATACTTCAAATACCGAACTTGCAAATTGAACAATGGATCGAAAAAAGTGAAAGACACGCCGAGAAAATACGATTTGGAAGAAAGGCTACTGGAGTTTGCCATTAGAATAATTGGTACAGTTGAAAAACTTCCTGATAACAAAGTCTGTAATCACTTAGGGGGACAACTTTTGAGATCTGGAACATCTCCAGCCTTAAATTATGGAGAGGCGCAATCGGCCGAATCAAAAAGAGATTTCATTCACAAGTTCAAGGTTATTTTGAAGGAATTGCGAGAAACCATTATTTGTTTAACAATTCTGCAACGTAAGTCTTTGTTATTGGATGATCCATTATTGACTGAGAACCGGGAATTGATTGCTATTTTTATGAAAAGCATAAGTACGGCCAAAATTAATGAGAATAACAAAAGTAGACTCTAAGCTATAGTGTTCTCCCCTTTGATATTTGATATTTGGCGTTTGATATTTATAATTCTATTGAAAAACCACATCGCCATTCTCGGCAGCACCGGCTCCATCGGCCGACAGGCATTGGAGGTCATTCACGCGCATCCTAATAGAAAAAAAACATCTCAATCATTGGTGAAAAGGAATGTGACAAATTGATTGCTATTTTTGTTAAAGCTTGTAGCAGCTAATTAAGGGTTTCGACTTCTAACTTCTGCATTCATTATTCGACATTCAAAGTTCAAAATTCTGCATTTAAAACCATCTTGAAAAAGCGCATCGCCATTCTCGGTAGCACCGGCTCCATCGGCCGACAGGCATTGGAGGTCATTCACGCGCATCCGGATTCTTTTGAGGTCGAGGTGCTGACGGCGCAGAACAACGCATCGCTTTTGATTGAACAGGCGAGGAAGTTCAAACCCAATGCGGTGGTGATCGTGAATGAGGACTATTATGAGGATGTGAAGCAAGCCCTTAAGAACGAAGACATAAAGGTCTATGCAGGTGAAAATGCACTTTCTTCCGTGGTCCAGATGGATACCGTTGACATGGTACTCGCAGCGATCGTGGGCTATTCAGGATTGAAGCCAACCATCAAAGCAATCGAAGCAGGAAAAACCCTTGCTCTTGCCAACAAGGAGACCCTGGTCGTAGCAGGAGATCTGATCACACGAATTGCGAAAGAAAAAGGCGTCAATATTCTACCCGTCGATTCCGAGCATTCGGCCATCTTTCAATGTGTCGTTGGGGAATTTCATAACAGACTCGAAAAAGTTATTCTTACTGCCTCGGGCGGTCCGTTCAGAGGCAAGAAAATGCAGGAGTTAATGAATGTGACAAGAGCGCAGGCGATGAAGCATCCCAATTGGACCATGGGTGCCAAAGTGACAATTGATTCGGCCACACTGATGAACAAAGGTCTGGAGGTAATTGAAGCCAAGTGGCTATTTGGACTGAAACCTGAGCAAGTGGAAGTAATAGTCCACCCGCAATCCATCGTTCACTCGTTCGTACAATTTGAAGATGGCTCTATCAAAGCGCAACTTGGCCTTCCGGATATGCGTTTGCCGATCCAGTTTGCGTTATCGTACCCCCTTCGTCTGAAAAGTGACTTTCCCAGGTTTGAATTTGAAAAATACCCGTCGCTCACGTTTGAGAAACCCGATACAGAA
>JANXYC010000201.1 GCA_025350305.1 Cyclobacteriaceae bacterium
CTGTCAACGGAGGCGAGCGAATGAAGGATGATATACTTAAAGTCCGAAGGCATGCTGTGTTTTTGCAGTGATTCGTAATGGCTGATCAAATCGATTTCTCCTGTCTCAGCCATGTCATGAAGAATTTTGGCAAACAAGAGATTGACCCGGTGGTCCGATTTGAAACCCAACTTGATCCTCACAAAAAAACATTTGCGCGGGATGACCGTGTCCACGGAATACTTCGAAGTGTAGGGACTATCAACAGTATCCACATGAAGGAACCAATAGACGTCAGCACGCTTGGGACGTTTTTTGAAAATAGAATAAATAATATTGGAATCGATATACCGTTTGCTGTCGGCTACCGCCATATACACAAGATTGGTCGCTTCTTTTGGAATCGAAATATCTGCTTGCAAGTCTTGAATGAGAGGTATGTAGTGTTTCAGGTCAACGAACTCGGTGTGCCGGTCTCGCAAATAGCGGGCCTTGAGTAGAACGAACATTTGCATAAAGAAAAGGAGAGCAATCGAGTAAGTAAACCAACCGCCCTGTTCAAATTTATCCATGTTTGATACCAGGAAAAGGCTTTCTATACCAAAGAATACAACGCCAATAACGAATGTTCTCACCCGGGATTGCTTGACGCTGCTGTAGTAGAAAGTAAGTAGTGTCGTCGTCATTAGCATATTCAGAATGATAGCCAGTCCATAGGCACCTTCCATGGCGGAGGATTTTTGGAAAAGAAGGACTACGCCAATGCACCCCGCGAGTAAAATCCAGTTGATTGCCGGCAAATAAATCTGTCCTTTTACTTTACTGGGATTACGGACCCGGGTACTCGGCCAAAGTTTTAGTTTCATGGCCTCGTTTACAAGTGTGAACGTGCCGGTGATGAGCGCCTGACTTGCGATAACCGCAGCCATCGTGGCGATGATGACTCCGAAAATCAGAAAGCTTTGAGGGATAATAGCATAAAAAGGTATGCGGTCATTGAGATAGGTCCCCTCTTGAGAGAGGAGCCACCCCGATTGTCCGAAATAATTAAGGAGAAGGGAAATTTTAACAAAGCCCCATCCTACACGGATGTTGCTTTTACCACAATGACCAAGGTCGGAGTACAAAGCTTCAGCTCCTGTCGTGCAGAGAAATACCGCTCCGAGTATCCAGAAACCACCTGGATATTTCGTTAGAAGGTTCACCGCATAAACAGGGTTAATAGCCTCCAGTACAGAAGGATATCGGATCAGTTGTAGTGTGCCAAACACGGCGATGGTAATAAACCAGACTAACATAATTGGTCCAAACGTTTTTCCTATAACGCTCGTACCGAATTGTTGAAAGACGAAGAGTAAAATCAAAATACCGATAACAATGGGTACTGTCGGTAAATATGGATAATTGATCGTGAAGCCCTCCACAGCTGATGAAATACTGATGGCGGGGGTAATGAATCCATCAGCCAATAATGTACAGCACCCGATGATCGCCGGGTAGATCACCCAACGGGTCTTGAATTTTCTTACCAGTGCGTAGAGCGCAAATATTCCACCCTCGCCTTTGTTATCCGCATCAAGCGCTAAGTAAATGTACTTGAACGAAGTGATGATGGTAAGCGTCCAAAACACGCACGACATCCCGCCTAAAACAAGTTCTTGTGAAATGAGACGACCGGCGATGATGGCTTTGAATACATATAGAGGAGAAGTACCAATGTCCCCGTAAATAATCCCAAGCGAGACTAATACGCCTGCTACAGAGAGTTGATATTTATTAAGATCTTTTGCGCCGTCCATAAATTTAGTACTCCTCCCTCGGTCGCCCGATAATCAGGCGGTTGCTTCGGTCGTACGAAAAATAACTCCACATCCAGCTAAGGAACGTGAATACTTTATTTCGGAAACCGATAATTGAAATCAAATGTATAAACATCCAGATAAACCAGGCAAAAAATCCCTGGGTCTTAAAAAACCGGGTGTCGACCACGGCTTTATTTCTTCCCACGGTAGCCATGCTTCCCTTGTCGGAATAGTGAAAGGATTGAAGCGGCTTTCTATCCAGGAGCCGCTTAATATTTTCGGCTACGAGTTTGCCTTGTTGCATGGCCGGTTGTGCCATCTGGGGATGACCTTTCGGGAAGGTTGTATCGCCATCCATCAAGGCAACATCTCCAATGGCAAAAACGTTTTCAAAACCTTTTACACGGCTATAGGCATCTACTTGTAAGCGGTTGCCGCGGGTAACATTCTCAGGCTTCAATCCTTCGATAGGATTTCCCTTTACACCAGCCGCCCACACCATCGTGCGGGAAATTAGTTTCTCGCCGGTGCTAAGAAGTATGTCATGTCCATCGTATGACTTCACATTGCAATTCAACAAGACTTTTACCCCCATTTTTTGCAAAAATTCCAATGCTTTCGCGGAAGCTTGTTCCGACATACCGTTGAGCAGTCGGGGACCTGCTTCTATCAATATGATGTCCATGTTCGACAGGTCCAGCTCTTTATAGTCTTTCGGGAAGACATTTCGCTTTAATTCAGAAAGTGCCCCCGCCAATTCAACACCGGTAGGTCCGCCCCCGACAATCACATGATCCATCAGGCTGTTCATGATCTCCTGGTCATCGGTGAGCAAGGCGCGTTCCATGTTGCAAAGAATATGGTTGCGAAGTTGGATTGCGTCTTCGATGGTCTTCATCGCCATGGATCTTTTTTCAATGTCCTGCATGCCGTAAAAATTGGTAGTGGCCCCGGTGGCAAGAACCAGGTAATCATAGCGGGCCTGGCCAATAGAAGTTTCGATTAAATTTTCTTCCGGTTTAATGTGGGTTACTTCACCGAGACGGAAATAAAAGTTGGGCCGGTAGGAAAACCGTTTGCGTAGTGGGAAAACGATCGAACTGGTCTCTAACCCGGAAGTAGCGACCTGGTATAACAGCGGCTGAAACGTGTGGTGATTATGCTGATCAAATAGAACGACCTGTGCCTTAACGTGCTTGAGGTTTTTCACCGCTTCCAGTCCGCCAAAACCACCTCCAACTACGATGATGCGAGGCTCGCCCAGGTCTGCAATACGCGTCTGCGTGATAATTGATTTGGGCATTAAAAAGACGTAAAATCCGTAAAACCGAGGCGAATTTACGCCATTACCCAAGAATTAATTGATTCGACTAAAAATAATTTAAGAGGGTGGCTTTAGTAGTAATAAAGCGGCGTACTTTTGCAAAATCCTTAACCAAAAACGTATGAAGAAATTATTGATGATCGTGTCTGTTGGCGTGCTTTTGAGCAGCTGTGGCGGTGCCGAAAAAGAAAAGCTGAAAAGTAAGGTCGACTCGCTTCAAAATGAATTGCAAGTCACCCAACAAATGGCGCAAACGTTATCAGAAGTAGGTACGCTGATGGACTCCATCGACGCAAACCGCCAGGTACTGCGTGTCAATGTGATAGAGGGTACTACCTACCAGGCGTACACCTCACGGATGAAGGACCTGAATAATTACGTGAAAGAGACCCAATCCAAGATTGGCGACCTGGAAAAGTCCTTGAAAAAATCCAAAGCGAATTCAAACGCGTTCGCTGCAACGGTAAAGAAATTGAAGGCCGACCTCGAAAAAAAGAATGAAGAAATAATCAGCTTGCAGCAAAAGGTGACTGATCTCGGCAACCAAAATGAAAACATGAAGATCACGATTGACCTTCAGGAAGCCGAGTTGAATGATAAACAATCCCAGATCGAAGCCAAGCAGCAAGAACTTGCGCTGATCGAAGCAAAGATCCAGGAGCTGATGATCCAAAGCAAAATGAGCGAAGCAGATTCTTACTTTGCCCGTGGACAAGCAGTGGAGGAAGCGGCAAACAGAACGAAGTTGGCGCCACGCAAAAAGAAAGAGACTTATAAGGAAGCTCTTGAACTGTACAAAAAAGCATTGTCATTGGGTAATGATAAAGCACAGGCAAAAATTACTGAACTGGAAAAGAAAGTGAAGTAATTTCTCATTTGCGATAAATAAGAAGGCCTCGATGAGTCGGGGCCTTCTTATTTTTCAGCAAGAGGCTTACGGATTTACCGGCACGGCACCTGAATCCGTGCTGATAAGATATATCGTGTAAGCGAAGTACGCGACTAACATCAGGAAAGCTTCCCAGCGGTCAAGTTTTCGCGAGTTCAGGGTGAACATAAAAATCAGTAACAATAAGGTCGAGGCTACCAGCACCATAATATCAAAATTCATGGCGGCATTGTATGGAACCGGATGAATCACCCCGGTGATTCCCAGGATGAAGAAGATATTAAAAATATTTGAACCCACCACGTTACCGATTGCTATGTCAGTATTTTTTCGGTAGGCAGCCACGCAAGAGGTGGCTAGTTCAGGTAAGGAAGTACCGGCTGCCAATATTGTGAGTCCTATTAACTTTTCGCTCAGCCCATAACCTCTTGCAATTTCTATGGCATTGTCTACCACCAATTCGCCACCGCCAATGAGCATGGCCAGTCCTATAATGATCATTCCAACCGAGATTGGGGTGCTGTAAAGTTTGATCGGTTCTCCTTCATCCAGGTCAGATGAATTTCGCATGGTGCGGTAGATGTATAATATGAAGAGTCCAAAAAGTAGCAGCAGAACGATGCTGTCGAGCCGGCTCAGGATTCCCTGGTAGGTGGCGGTTCCTTCTATAAAGGATGATGTTCCCCATAATAACGTATCATTCACTAATACAAAAAGGATTATGGCCGCCAGCAATGATAGGGGCACTTCATATTTTATGGTATTGCGCTGCACCACCAACGGGTAGATGAGGCCCGCAATCCCTAAAATAAAAAGCAGGTTAAAGTTGTTGCTGCCTATAATATTGCCAAACGATGCATCATTTTTGCCGTCAAGGGCCGACAAAAGACTTACAATAAGTTCTGGCATGGAAGTACCGAAGGCAACCACCGTAAGACCAATGGCGAGGTTAGAGATCCCATATTTTTTAGCGGCCGACGAGGCGCCATTTACCAGGAAGTCTGCGCCTTTGATAAGAATGGCGAAGCCTGCGAGTAGGAGTAAAACCCGAAAGAGCATAGGGTTTCTGGGGTTAGGGTAGGTAAGTTAAAACCATTTTTTGTATTTGAAAATACGGATCATTCCAAAAACCAACGCTGCCATAACGGACATGACCACTGGATAACCCCAATTGGAGTGCAGCTCTGGCATATTATCAAAGTTCATCCCATAAATCCCCACAATAAAGGTCAACGGCATAAAGATGGTAGAAATCACAGCAAGTACCTTCATCACTTCATTCATCCGTGTGTTCACAGTATTGATGTGAATATCCATCAGACTGGAAGTAAGATCTTTATAGGTATCCAGCGAGTCGATGAGGTGCACCACATGATCATACACATCTCCATAATAGCGGATGTTGGCCTGCTCAATGAAACCACTTTCATCTTTCGCCAACTTGCTCACGGCATCCCGCAGTGGGTAAAGGGCCTTTCTCAGGTAGATCAATTCTTTTTTGATATGCTGTATTTTCTGAAACTCCTGATTGCTGGGCCCTTTATAAATATCATCCTCCACTTGCTCAATTTGCTGACCGACTTCATCCAGGACGGTATAGTAATTATCAACGATGATATCGATCAGTCGATACAGAAGATAATCAGCGTTTCGGGTACGTACCCGACCTGAGCTTTGTTTAATGCGTTCGCGGAGGGACCCAAATAAATCTCCTTCTTTTTCCTGAAAGGAGAGGAGGTAGTCCTTGCCCAGCACAAAACTTATCTGTTCGTAATCAATTTTATTCTCCTTTATGCTGTACAGCATTTTCATCGTGAAGAAGAGATAATCATCAAACTCTTCTGCTTTGGGCTGATGATCGCTTAGTATATCATCAATTAGCAACGAGTGTAGGGAAAAATGTTTGCCAAGTTTTAAAACGATCGACTTGTCATGGAGGCCGTCTACGTTGATCCAGTTTACATGATTGGATTTTGTCTGGGTCAGGAGCTCATCGACGGGTAGGTCGGCCTGCATGGCGTACTCTTTACTGTTGTACTGTATCAGTTCCAGTATTACATGATTGTCGCTTGGAGCTTTGGCTTCTATCCCCAATGTTTTCTGCTTTGCCATCAGGATTCAACTGGTTTATTTTTATACGTGATCATTCTCAGTGGCACGGCCATTTCTATCCCCTCCCGATCAAACCGCTGTTTGACTGCTTTGAGGAGGTCGCACTTTAGATCGAAGCCTTCCGTAGGATTGTTAGCCCAGACATAAGCCCGGAGTTGGGTCGCTAATTCTGAAAATCCCATGACCCTCACCATCACTTGATGTTCACCTTTTTCCAACTCTGATGCCGATCGGTTGTCAACACAGTTGGGATGCATGAGTGCCTCCTGCTGGATAATAGTTTGGGCTGTGTCAATATTCGCCTCTAATGAAATCCCCAGTTCTACGAATACGCAGATTTTCTCATCGGTGATCGTTGAATTTACGATCACCTCATTGCTGATGACTGTGTTGGGTATGACGATTCGTTTATTCTCAAAATCCTTTATTACAACGTGACGCAAGGTGATATCCTCCACATCGCCATTGTACAATTGCCCGATCTTCACGCGGTCACCCACGCTGAACGGCTTGAAAATCACCAAAAAAATGCCACTGATGATATTAGAGAAAGCCTGCTGTGAAGCAAAACCTACAATAGCAGCCAGAATTCCTGCACCCGTTAAGAGTGTATTACCGAACAGGCGCAAGCTGGGTACGGAGCGAAAGATGATGACGATAGCGATCAGGAAAATGATAAAATCGCTTGCGTTTTTGAAAAAATTATACCGGGTAGGGTCGACTTTCAGTTTACGGGCTGCTGCTTTGAAGAATCTCCCCACCACAAACCTGACAATTCTTCCCACCAGGAACGCGACCACCAGCACGATGATTGCGAAGGCAACCTGCTCCCACTGTTTATCCATACCTTCCATCGGCCCGAAAATAGTCATAAGTCGATTGTTATCGGCCTGTGAAAGATTGTTTTTTTGGATTTTGGGTTTTTTGAACCATCCACTATCGGTTCTGGGCTGTTATATTGCAAGCTATGTCCTTACGCCTGGAAGAAATAAAAGCACCCATCGCTAAAGAGATGGAAGAATTTGAACAGAAATTCCGCGCGTCTATGCATACCAAGGTGCTCTTACTGGACAAAATCTTGAACTATATCGTGAAGCGCAAAGGCAAGCAGATGCGGCCAATGTTCATTTTCCTGAGCGCAGGTACTTGCGGAAAAATCACGGAATCTACCTACCGGGGAGCCTCTCTGATTGAACTTCTCCACACGGCCACCCTGGTGCATGATGATGTGGTGGATGATTCGAACTATCGCAGGGGCTTTTTCTCTATCAATGCCTTATGGAAAAATAAGATAGCTGTGCTCGTAGGAGATTTTCTACTTTCCCGCGGACTCATGCTTTCAATGGAAAACAAAGAGTATGAATTGCTAAATATCGTGAATAGTGCCGTCAACGAAATGAGCGAAGGCGAACTGTTACAATTGGAGAAATCCCGCCACCTCGATATCAGTGAGGAAGTGTATTATCAGATCATACGCCAAAAGACTGCCTCCCTGATCGCGTCGTGTTGTGCCGTAGGGGCCACGTCAGCGGGGGCTAATGCCGATGCCATTGCAAAAATGAAGTCTTTTGGGCAACACATTGGTATGGCCTTTCAAATTAAGGATGACCTTTTTGATTATGGTGAAGAAGAGATTGGAAAACCCGTTGGGATTGACATCAAGGAAAAGAAAATGACACTTCCCCTGATTTATGCGCTTTCAAAGGCCTCCTGGCTTGAAAAGAAAAAGATTATCCGCATTGTAAAAAATGAAAGCGAGAAGTCCAAAAAGGTAAAAGAGGTAATTGAATTTGTGAAGAAATCTGGCGGCATTGAATATGCGAAAGACGCAATGGAGCGGTATTACCTCCAGGCTCTTAAGTTGCTTGAAGATTTTCCGGAATCCAACTATAAAAGTTCGCTGACGAAACTTGTTCAGTTCACAATCAACCGCGTAAAATAAATCTTCGGGGCGGGCAGATTAGTTGATGCGCTCCCTTCCTGCTTCCAGGATGGCGTAGTTTTTCCAGGTTTGAAAGGTTTGTGGATCCAATGTACTACCCGCCGATCCGGTATTACTGGGTTTGTAATTCCCTTCAAGCTCCCACCATTTTTTCGCATTTTCTTTTGCCGCACCTTTATCTACTTCGAAATAATTGATCACGGAATCAGAGATTATCCACGGTTTATCAATGGAAGCGTATTTTTCAAATATCATGGACCGCATTTGTGTGCCACTGGTCTGATTCTTAAAATGTGAAACCGTGTAGGAGAGTGTCTCGGGCTCGGTCATCACCAGGTCCCAGTATTTTTTGCTGGACACAATCTGTGAAGTTGTGAGCAAATAGCCGTAACCTTTTTCAAGGGGCTCTTTGGTAATTTTGCAGGAAGCGCGGAATTCTTTTTTCTTTTTACCGAAAAGTGAATCGAGAAGGGCCATAGTGGTCTGATTTATACCTTAGATACTCCTGATGGGGTAAATAGTTGCATGGGGCACGCTAATTTTTTAAGAAAGCGTCTTTAGGCAGCGAAAATGGCGGATGAATTGTGTTATCGTGAAGAAGGCTTTGATAAAAGAACAACAGGAAATGTGTTTAAGGAAAGCTTCAAAAACTCCTTAGTTCTTCTCCCCCGGAGAAGGTGGGATGAGGCCAATGAAAAAGTGTTTTTGAAGCTTTCCGAAACCGTGTTATATGGAAGAGATGCCCTTATATGTTAATCGTGAATTAATCTGTCACTACACTAGGTTCCCTTGGACTTGGCCGCAGCTCTGCGTTGAAGGAAGCGCTCATGGTTGGTGAGAAAATCCTCTAATTGCGTAACGGGGAGTCCTTTAGCAATGATCTTCTTCTTGTCGTCCAGCACATATAGGCTGGGAGTTGTTTCTGCGTAGTAAAGTTTCGCATACTGCCCTACATAACTTCGCGGCCCATTCACGGTGATCCAGGTCATTTTCATCTCCTTAATATAATCACGCATTTTTTGCATGGAAGTGTCGGCGCTTACCGAAAATACTTCCAGATTGAATTTCACTTTATTCTTCATGTAAAAATCAACGAGCTTGGGGGATTCCTCCCGGCAATGCCCGCAATCCGGATCAAAAATGTAGAGGATGGTATATTTCTTTTTGATGTCATACAGCGACTTCTTCTGAAAATTTTGGTCCTGCATAATCAGGTTTGCGCCGGTGTTCCCAATCAGGCTTACACGGAGTTTATCGGCGTACTCTTTCACACTTTTCTTCAGCGATTCTGAAATCCAAAAATCCATGTCACCCGACACGAAGTACTTGTCAATGAGCCTCACGTACACTTCATCAAGACCCATGATAGCAGGCTTCTGATATTTATATACACAGGTCCAAACCAAATATTTATAGGTTTCCGGATTTTTTCTCACGCGTGCAACGAGCCCATCGATGGCGGCCATAACGCTGTCCGGTGTTTGTAAAAAAAGTTTGTCAAGATACTCTGTCACTTTCTCTGTGTAAAACGGCTTCGGAAGATGCGTGAGTGCATCATCCGCCAGGTCGAAGTTGTCAAAGAAATGCTTTCGATAATAGCGAAGTTGAAAAGTGGAATCGATGGAACCATCTGCCTTTTTGGGAGGTGAGGGGATTTCAATTTGCTTTGAAATTTTCAACAATCGAGCCGTAAGTGTCGCAGGGTACCGGGCAATAATTTCATCTTGATGAGCCATGACTTTATCATTGATTTTCTGAAAGGCTTCCCGTGCTTCCTTTTTTTGCTCTTCTTTCAATGTACTGTCCTTCAGAATTTTGATGAATGGATCAGCCTCTTTATGCCGATCGCTGATGAATGCCATATTCTCAAAGAAGAGATGGTTATCTTCATCACCCGTTACTTTCATATTCAAAATGAGCTCGTTCGAAGTGGTCTCCATACTGAAATGCTGCTGCTCGCTGATGACGAAATCAATAACCTTGGTCTTATTGGCCGTTGCACCATTGAATGCCAGAAAGTAAACGCCTGGCGTGAGTCGTTGCTTACCCTCAAAGGAGAAAGTGCCTTGGCTATTGGCCCTGGCCGTATCTCTTAAGAATGTACTTTCGCCAGTGTAATAACCCAGAAAAGCTGTCGTGTCTTTGAGCCCATTAATTTTGAAATCAACTTTATAGCCTGCCTGCCCCAGGCAAGCGAAAGAAATGAGTACCGCGATGAATGTTAAAGGGATTTTCATAGACAATGAATGCTGTGCAAATTTCTTAATTTTCTAATGAACGGCAATTAATGTTCCAAGTTTGCCGGAGGTGACCAATTTGTCAGGTTTGATAGGCTTAATTAGACAACGTAGACCGACTTCTTCTTTCTTTTGCCTTATTTTGCGCCAGCAGATAATGTCCATAAAAGTAACCCATCTCTCCAAGCAATACGGTCAGCAACGAGCGGTTGATGACATTTCATTCGCCGTCAGCGAAGGAGAAATTGTGGGTTTTCTGGGCCCCAACGGCGCCGGAAAATCAACGACCATGAAGATCCTCACGGGCTTTCTCCCGTCTACCGAAGGAACAGCACTCGTGGGCGGTGAAAGTGTGGCAGACCATCCGATGTCCGTCAAAAAAAAAGTAGGGTATTTACCCGAGCATAACCCACTCTATCTGGATATGTATGTGCACGAGTACCTTCATTTTATGGCGGGCATTTTTGGTTTATCATCCTCCCAAAAAATAAACCGTGTTGCAGAAATGATTCACCTTTGTGGACTTGCTGATGAGCAAAACAAGAGAATTGGATTGCTCTCAAAGGGCTTCCGTCAACGGGTTGGTCTAGCCCAGGCGCTTATTCATGATCCGAAAGTACTGATCCTTGACGAGCCGACTTCGGGGCTGGATCCTAACCAACTTGTCGAGATTCGAAGACTGATTAAGACGGTGAGCAAAGATAAAACGGTTCTATTCTCCACGCACATTCTACAGGAAGTAAAGGCGCTGTGTGACCGGGTGATTGTCATTAACAAAGGTAAAATTGTAGCCGATGACCGGCTTGACGCGCTGTTACTTGGAGGAGGAAACTACCTGATTGTAGAATTTGCAAACGAAGTTGCCGAACAGGATCTTGCCGGTATTGAAGGTGTTGAGAAAGTAAGAAAACTGGAAAACTTCCGCTTTCAGGTGAAGAGTTTTCCGGGGAGTGACGTGCGACCCAAATTGGTAGACTTTGCCTATCGTCAAAACCTCTCGCTCATAGGATTAAAACAGGAAGAGAATTCTCTTGAGTCTATCTTTAGCCAACTTACGAATGTGGACCAAATGAATGAACGGCCATGATCCACGTCTTTCTAAAGGAATTTAACAGCTTCCTGAATTCACTCATTGGATACCTGGTGGTGGGGGTCTTCCTGGTGGCCATGGGGCTATTGATGTGGGTATTTCCAGATACCGCCGTTCTACAGGACGGTTATGCAAATATGGATACGCTCTTCCTGGTGGGACCGTATATCTTTATTTTTCTTATTCCAGCGATAACAATGAGAAGTTTCGCCGAAGAAAAGAAACTTGGCACGCTGGAGTTATTGATGACAAAACCATTGACGGAGACCGGTATCGTATTCGGAAAATTCCTCGCCGCGTTTTTGCTGGTGATTTTGTCCCTGGCACCAACACTCATTTATTATTTTACGCTATACAGCCTGGGTAGCCCGGAAGGGAACATCGATACATCTGGTGTAATGGGATCTTACATGGGCATGATACTGCTGGGCGGTATTTTTTGTTCGATCGGAATTTTGGCATCTTCCCTTACCAGCAACCAAATTGTGTCATTCATTATGGCCGCCTTCCTTTGTTTTATTTTTTATTCCGGATTTGATTCCGCCGCTTCACTTTTCAGCGATGGCGAAAGCGCATTGCTCGTCAAGCAATTCGGTATTGTGTATCACTATGAATCAATGAGTAAGGGTTTGATTGACAGTCGCGATCTCGTTTATTTCCTTGGCGTGGGAGGCATCATGCTGCTCTTCACAAAAGTAGTTTTATCCAGCCGGTCATGGTGAAATGGAACAGCAGGAAAACGGGTGATCTTCTTTTGCTGGCCAACAGCGTGTTGTTAGCGATCGTCCTTAACCAACTGGCCTCTCTTTATTTTTTCAGACTGGATCTCACCGAGGAGGGTCGTTACACGATCAAGAAACCCACGAGGGAGCTTTTGCGAACGCTCGAAGATGATGTGTATATAGAAGTTTACCTGGAAGGCGATTTAAATTCGGGCTTCCGGAGATTGCACAAAGCCGTACATGAAACGCTGGAAGAATTCAGAGTGTATTCTCATAATAAGCTTCACTATATTTTTACAGATCCGACAATCGCAACAAGTCAAAATGCTCAACGGGAATTTATGATTTCACTCGCGTCAAAGGGAATCCAACCTACGGATGTGATTGATGAGCAAGATGGTAAGCGGACGGTCAAGAGAGTTTTTCCAGGGGCCTTGATTTCGTATGACGGCCTGGAGACGGGTGTAATGCTCTTGAAGGGAAATCGCACACAAGGATCAGAAGAGGCATTAAATCAATCAATCGAGGGCCTTGAGTTTGAATTTGCAAACGCTATTAATAAGCTGTCCGGCGTTAACCGGAAAAAAATAGGGTTGGTCACGGGTCATGGTGAACTCGATAGTTTGCAGATGGGAAGTCTGTATTCCGGTCTGGTGGAATCGTATGACGTTTTCCGAACCAATCTCGCCGTAAAAAAACCCTTGAGTGAGTATGATGTGTTAATAGTCGCGAAACCTACACGCTTATTTTCTGAGCTGGATAAATATAAACTCGATCAATATCTTCTTCATGGCGGAAAACTGCTGCTGTTGATCGATCGGCTGGAGGCCAACATGGACAGCCTTTCGCGTGACAATTATTTTGCTTACCCGGTACCGGTGGGCCTGGAAGACCAATTGTTTCACTATGGCGTGCGCATCAATCAGGACCTCGTTCAGGACCGATATTCACTTCGTTACCCGGTCGTGACGGGCACGCTCAAGGGTAAGCCGCAAATGACACCGCTGGAATGGCCATTTTTTCCGTTGATTAACCATTATGCTGACCACCCCATCACGCGTAACCTTGATGGGAGCCCCCTTAAGTTTGCAAGCAGTATTGATTCAGTGAAAGCTCTGGGTATCCGGAAGACCCCTCTCTTATTTTCGTCCGCCTATTCACGCAAGGTGATGTCTCCTGTAAAAATTAACGTCAATGACCTGCGAAAGGAAATTAAACCTGAGAATTTTTCATCTGGTCCCATCGTTCTGGCATATTTATTGGAAGGAAAATTTGGTTCCGCATTTAAAAACAGATTTTTGCCGGAGGGAATGGACTCCACCGGATTTCGTGTAAATGGAGCAGACGCGAAATTGATTGTGGTGGCAGATGGTGATATAGCTCGTAACGATATCAACCAACGGACCGGCCAACCTCAACCGCTTGGCTTCGATAATTTCTCAGGTTACACATTTGCCAATCAGGAATTGTTAATGAATATGATTGCTTTCCTGGCCGATGAATCAGGGTTAATCAATGCCCGCAACAAAGAAGTGAAAGTGCGACCATTGGACAAACAAAAAATAAAGAACAACCGCGTCGTGTTACAAATAATCAATGTGGCCCTGCCGCTAGCGTTCATTGTAATGTTAGGAATGGTCAAAGTTTATTTCCGCAAGAGGAAGTACGGTCGTTTTCAAAAAACTTTTTCAGGAGCTGATGGTGTTGTGAAATAGAAGACAGTATGCAGAAAATTAGAAATACATATTTGACCATCTCACTTTGTCTCCTCGCTGTGATGTCGGCCGGTCTTTTCCTCTTTACGCAACAGGAAACTAAACCGGAAGTCAATCGGGATTATTTTAAACTCAAGGAATCTGAAAAAATGGATCAAGTGACTCTTCATTCAGCGAGGGGAACTGTAGAATTGAAATTTGTGAACAACCGATGGCGTGTTAATGACAAGTGGGATGCGGATATGCGGATGATCAAGCTCCTGTTTGCAACGCTTAACCAATCGGAAGTCAGGCGACCCGTGGCTGCGTCTATCAAAGATTCTGTACTGCAGCGGTTGAAACAAAAGGGAACCAAGGTCACCCTTTCGGAAGCAGGCATTCGTAAGAACGATTTTCTGGCAGCTGGCAACGAGCCAAAAACGGAAGCCTGGTTTTTAAAAAAGGGCGAGACCCAACCCTATGTCATGATCATTCCTGGTTACCGTGTATATGTGGCAGGGATATTGGAATTGGACGAACGTGGTTGGCGTGACAAACGTATTTTTGATTTTAACTGGCGGAATTTCAGATCACTGACGTCTGCCTATTCAAAAGAACCCCACCAAAGTCTTGAAATTGAAATAAAAGGCCAATACTTCGGAATTAAAAATATGGAAAGGGCTGACACTTCTAAATTGAACAGCTACCTGGATGCTGTATCCCTTCTCTTTGCAACCCGGTTTGTTCCGTCTCGTCAGTCTGGTATTGACAGCCTGGTCACGACAGCTCCGGCTGTCAGGATTGAAATCAAGGATATTACCAACCACACCTACTCACTGGAGCTCTTTGCGCCCCGTAGGAAGGACGCCGAAATCTACGGCCGGCTGGCGGATGGGGAGATTGTGGCCTTTGAGAAGAAAATAATTGCGGAGATTGTGAGGAGGAGGGACTATTTTCTGGTTAAAGAATAACCTGTGGTCTAGTGATCTGTGCCGACATAAACCACCGAACAGACCACAGAACAGAACCATTTTTCAGAATCCAATTTCTTCCTAACTTAGCGCAAGACAACCATAACCACTGATTTACATGAAGTTCATCGTTAACTCCAGCTACCTGCTGAAGCAACTTTCCTATATCAACGGGGTGATCACCACCAACCCGGTCGTTCCCATTCTCGAGAACTTCCTGTTTGAAATTGACAAGAATCATCTGACCGTGACAGCCTCTGATCTGCAGACCTCTATGATCACTGAGATCACGGTGGAATCGAAGGAGCGGGGTAACATCGCCGTACCAGCCCGCATTCTGCTGGATACCCTTAAGAATCTTCCTGATCAACCTGTAACTTTTTCGATTGATGAATCAACGTACAGCATTGAGTTGAGTTCTGACAACGGTCGCTATAAACTTTCAGGGGAGAATGCAACCGATTTTCCAAAAGTCCCTTCCGTCAGCAATGATTTCTCGGCGTCTATATCTTCGGATGTACTGTTGAGGGCCATTAATAATACCATCTTCGCCACCAGCAACGATGAACTACGCCCTGCCATGACGGGTGTCTACGTGAACCTTGGAGAAAAAAATACAACTTTTGTTGCCACGGATGGACATCGCCTCGTGCGCTACCGGCGAGCCGATGTGATGTCCGAAAGTGGCAATACCATCATCATCCCGCGCAAAGCACTAAACTTGTTGAAGTCGACACTTCCTTCGGAGAACACAGACGTCACCATCGATTTCAACACCGCCAATGCATTCTTTAAATTTGGAAGCATCCGAATGATTTGCCGGCTCATCGATGAACGATTCCCCGATTATGAAAATGTAATCCCGACGTCCAGCACGATTAAAATGACGATCAACCGTGCAGATTTCCTCAGTTCCCTTAAGCGGATTTCAATTTATGCCAATAAGACGACCCACCAGGTCCGGTTAAAGATTACCGGCAGTGAACTCCAGGTGTCGGCCGAGGATTTGGATTTTTCAAATGAAGCCAACGAACGCCTGTCATGTGAGCACGAAGGAGAGGACATTGAAATCGGATTCAATGCTCGTTTTATGATTGAAATGCTCAGCAACCTCGATACCGATCAAATTAAATTGAGCATGTCAGCGCCAAATAAAGCCGGTATTATCCTGCCGGTGGAGAAAGATAAAAACGAAGATATCCTAATGCTGGTGATGCCGGTGATGCTTAACCAGTATGTATAGACCACCTATCGAAACGCCAAAGGGGTGCCGGAATGCAGGGCGCATCCTGCAGGACTTTTCATAGGAAGGATCACAGGTGTTGCCCCCAATCACTTCAACTGCGAGAAATCAAATGACGTCTCCAAAAAATTCGTCGTGAACTTTCCTGAACGGAAAATAGCATTATCCATCAGGGCCAGGTGGAACGGTATGGTGGTCTTTACACCTTCAATTACAAATTCACTGAGCGCCCGTTTCATTCTTGTAATTACTTCTTCACGCGACTGCCCAGTGGTAATGAGTTTGGCAATCATCGAATCATAATTCGTCGGTATGGTATAACCTGCATACACGTGACTATCCACGCGCACGCCGTGACCTCCAGGCAAGTGGAGGTTAATAATTTTTCCCGGAGAAGGCCGGAACCCGTGGGCAGGATCTTCAGCGTTGATGCGGCACTCCATGGCGAACAGGTTTGGAAAATAATTCCGGCCGGAAATCGGTACACCGGCCGCCACTTTGATCTGCTCTTTAATAAGATCATAGTCCGTCACCTCTTCGGTGATAGGATGTTCGACCTGTATGCGCGTATTCATCTCCATGAAATAGAAGTCGCCGTGTTTGTCCACCAGAAATTCGATCGTTCCGACACCTTCATAGTTGATGGCTTTTGCACCTTTGATGGCCGCTTCGCCCATACACTCGCGGAGTTCCTGGTTCACGACAGGTGACGGCGTTTCCTCCACTAATTTCTGATGTCTGCGCTGAATGGAACAGTCTCGTTCTGACAGGTGACAGGCTTTTCCGTATTGATCGCCCACTAGTTGGATCTCGATGTGGCGCGGTTCTTCAACAAATTTTTCAAGATACAAGCTATCATTTCCGAAGGAGGCCCCCGCTTCGCGCTTGGCATCGTCCCAGGCCTTCTTAAATTCAGATTCTTCGTTGATGATGCGCATACCTTTACCACCACCGCCTGCGGTGGCTTTCACGATCACAGGATACTTGATTTCCCGGGCAATCTTTATACCTTCTTCAATCGATGACAGTAGTCCATCCGACCCGGGGATTACCGGCACACCGGCTTTTCTCATGGTGTCTTTGGCATTTGCCTTATCGCCCATGGCCTCAATCATGGCAGGCGTGGGGCCAATGAACTTGATGCCATATTCATGACACACTGCCGAAAATTCGGCGCGTTCAGATAAAAAACCATAACCCGGATGGATGGCATCGGCATTTGTAATTTCTGCAGCAGAAATAATGCGGGGTATGTTCAAATAGGATTCTTTGCTGGGAGCCGCTCCAATGCAGACAGCCTCATCTGCGAAGCGGACATGCAGGCTTTCGCGATCGGCCGTAGAGTAAACAGCTACCGTCTTAATGTCCATCTCCTTGCAGGTACGAATGACCCGCAATGCAATTTCTCCTCTATTGGCTATTAGTATTTTCTTAAACATATGTTAGATCAAAGTACGGTCAGACTCCATTTGTAGTCCCGATAGTTATCGGGATGGAATCAAACTAATCGGGCTCTACAACAAATAGTATCTGGTCGTATTCTACCGGAGAAGAATTCTCAATCATGGCTTTCACCACGGTACCGGATACTTCAGATTCAATTTCATTGAAAAGTTTCATTGCTTCAATGACACATACTGTTTGTCCCTTCGAAACTTTATCGCCAACGGAGATGAAAGGAGGGGAGTCGGGGTTGGCAGAGCGGTAGAACGTGCCGATCATTGGTGATTTGATCTCAACCGTAGTCTTAACATGCACTGGTTTCTCCGGTCTGGGTGCCACAGCGGGCACCACTTGCGCCACGGCGGGTGGTGCTTGCATGGTCATCATGGGTGCTGGTGAAGATTTCATTACCTTCTGGTCCGGCTCACGCTTGACATGCAGCTTAAGTTCTTTTGTTTCAATATTGACTTCGTTCAGGCCCGATTGGGATATGAAGTCAATGAGGTCACGTATTTCTGAAGTTTTCATTTCGGCGTATTTTGATTTTGGTGCTTCCGACTTGCCGTTGGTCAGCGGCTTGGATTTGGTTTTGATGGTACGTTCTTTGCTCATTCCTGATGATTATTATTTTACACGTTCAATATAATCGCCGGTACGGGTATCAATTTTTACATTGTCACCATTGTTGATAAAGAGCGGTACCCTGATTTCAGCACCCGTTTCGATCTTGGCGCTTTTTAGTGTACGTGTTGCTGTATCGCCCTGTACGCCCGGTTCAGTGTAGGTTATATTGACGATCACTTGTTGTGGTGGTTCGGCAGTGATGGGGCTGGTTCCATTTTCAAAGGCAATCAACAGCTTTACACCCTCTTTAATATACTTCACAGAATCCCCGAGCAATCCCTTATCAAGATATATTTGTTCAAACGTTTCGTTGTCCATGCACACCAGACTGTCGCCATCGGTATAGAGGAACTGGTATTCTTTTGTTTCAACGCGTAATAATTCCACGGCATCTCCGGGGCGGAATCGATTTTCTGCCAACTTGCCATTCCTGATATTGCGCATTTTTATTTGATAGAACGCACGGAGGTTGCCGGGCGTACGATGCTGTAATTCTTCTACTTGCATGATTTCGCCATTGTAGCGAATAAAATTTCCCTTGCTTAAATCTGAAATCGTAGCCATAAAAATGAATTGTGAAGTTACTAATGAATTAACTATTTGCAAGTTGAAGGCAGAAGGGTCAATGGCTGTCGTAGGCCCATTTAACATAGACCGCTCCCCATGTAAATCCTCCTCCGAAGGCTGCTAAAATCAGGTTATCACCTTTTTTTAATTGCTTTTCATAATCCCAAAGCAGAAGCGGCAGTGTGCCGGCCGTTGTATTTCCATACTTCGCGATGTTCATCATTACCTTATCCTCCGTAATGCCAACGCGATTGGCGGTGGCATCAATGATGCGTTTGTTAGCCTGATGTGGCACAAGCCATTGAATGTCTTTTGCCTGGAGATGATTGCGCTCAGCGATCTGCGCGGCTACTTCCGCCATGTTGGTAACCGCAAATTTGAAAACAGCCGAGCCTTCTTGATAAACCGAATGTAATCGCTTGTCTACCGATTCATGTGATGCCGGCATCCGGCTCCCACCGGCCTTCATATGAAGATAGCTTTCACCGGTTCCATCACTTTTCAAAATTGAATCAATGATGCCTACATTCTCTGTAGTTGGCTCCAGGAGAACACAACCGGCCCCGTCACCAAAAATGATGCACGTCGTGCGGTCAGTGTAGTCTAGGATGGCGGACATTTTATCCCCACCGATCACAACCACTTTTTTATACATGCCAGATTGGATGAAGCTTGCTCCGGTAGTAAGGGCAAACAAGAAACCTGAACATGCAGCCCCGAGATCGTAACTAAATGCATTGGTTGCTCCAACGGCGGTGGCGACAAGATTGGCAGTTGCCGGAAAAGTCATGTCAGCTGTTACCGTTGCGAAAATAACCAGGTCAATTTCTTTGGGGTCTGTCCGGGTCTTTTTCAGCATATTTTTTACAGCTGCAATTCCCATCACGGACACGCCCTGATTTTCGCCTTTTAATATTCTTCTCTCTTTTATTCCGGTGCGCGTGGTGATCCACTCATCGTTGGTTTCCACCATGGTTTCCAATTCCTTGTTGGTGAGAATATAGTCGGGGACGTAACCTCCTACCCCAGTGATCGCTGCTCGGATTTTGTTCATGTTGGATATTAAAAAACAAATGCCCGGCTGGTATTCAGTCGGGCGGAGATGCTATCGCTTATACTGATTTTTTATAATCTGTAAAAAACGATCGGTGACTAATCGGATGAAATAGCTCCATGCTTGCTTACGCCAGTACTTCTTTCTCCATTACCACGTTACCCTTGAAGTAAAGTTTTCCCTCGTGCCAGAAGGCGCGGTGAGGCAAGTGGTGCTCGCCCGTGGCAGGATCAACGGCAAATTGCTTTGCGACAGCTTTGTAATGTGTCCTCCTCTTGTCTCTGCGGGTTTTCGAGGTTTTTCGTTTCGGATTTGGCATAACGGTTTATTTTAACTTTTTCAATTTTTCCCATCGCGGATCGATGGCATCCTCTTCTTTTTCTGTCTCTTCAATTGGAGATGAGTAAACCAATTGTATTTCACTTTCTTTCAGATCGTCATCTTGAAATTTCGGATGCAGCCGCTTCATTGGAATGTTTACACCAATGAGTTCATACATATATTGCCCAAGATCCAAACTTACGTGCTCACGCGTGATGAGTACAATCTCATCACTCAATTCCTTTTCTTCCTGACCATACTTGAACAAGATCCTGCGATCGATGTTCAGTGGGTATTCAAATGGCTCAAGACTCCGGTCACAAATCAGATTGGCCGTGCCCTGGATATGAAAATTGGCTTCAATCATTGTTTCCCTCTTGTTAAGCGTAATACGAGCTTTAAAGTGGCCATTTTCCAGCAGCGCCTTGCCATACTTTTCAAAAAACTCCTGACCGAATTCGTAGTCAAAGGGATGGGCTTTTTGGCTCAAGCCGATAACATTCACCTTAAAGTCCTCTCCCTTCATTGCTTTCAAAATAAGCGCGCAAATTTATCAGGATTTTCTGGATTTGATCGACATTTTCGCGGAAATTCTCGGAATTTCCAGCTTTGAAACTCAAATTCCCCAAAATTTCTGGGTGGCTAAGGTAACATGTAATCCGAAAAGGCCCTCTTTCTCAGCTCTGCCACTGTGGTTTTCTCAAAGTTTTCCACCAGGTAATCTACGATGCTCTTCTTGAAACCAAGCTTAATTGCAATGTTTTTGGTGAAAATGACTTCACTTTCAAATACTTTCTGGTCCGCAAAAATCAATTCGATGGAAGATATAAGATAATCCAGCTTTTGAGCCTGCGAAAGGGCCCCGAGCGTCTCAATTGGCTCGGGATTACGGATAAGTTCATTGACAACTTCCTCAGGAAACGTGCGTTCACGGGCAATTTGGTAAATCATTTCCCGTTCGGATTTCGCGAAATGCTTATCTGCTTGCGCCAATTGAATAAGGATGTTGAGTTTTTTTTTAGTGACGATATCCATCGATGTCCGGCATTGAGCCAAAGCTAAGCAATCCGCGCCTGCCAAGAAGCTACGAAGGATAAAAGGGTGATTTGATATTTAAACAGCGACTACTGCTCGTTAGATTGTTGTAATCGGTTCTTAATTATATCAGTAGCCAAGAATATTGCCTGGCGTAATGAACTTTCATCGGCCTGATTCTTCCCGGCAATGGAATAGGCAGTGCCATGGTCAGGAGAGGTTCGTACCGTAGGTAGGCCGGCGGTAAAGTTCACCCCATTTTCAAAGTCGATGTATTTGAAAGGTACAAGCCCTTGGTCGTGGTACATGGCTAAAATGCCGTCAAACTTCTTATGCTGACAGGAGCCAAAGAAACCATCAGCCGGGTAAGGCCCCATCACCAGTTTGCCCTTGCTTTTCAAATCGGCTATTACAGGCTTGATAACCAAATTCTCTTCATCGCCAATCAGACCTTCATCACCGGCATGGGGATTTAACCCAAGCACTGCAATTTTTGGTTTTCCAATCCGAAAGTCATTCTTCAACGAAAGCTCCAGCAGCCGTATTTTTAACTCAACACGTTCTTTCGTGATGTGCCCCGAAACTTCTTTCAATGAAACGTGTTCGGTGACCAATCCAACCTTCAATGATTCCCCCACCATCAACATGAGACTCTCCATTGCTTCAAAAGTCTGTGTGAGATATTCCGTATGGCCGCGAAAGGGAAAATCATCACCGTGGATGGTGTTCTTGTCAATGGGCGCTGTTACGAATCCATCGATTAGTCCTTCCTTCACTTCTTCCACCACTTTCTTTAAGCTCATCAGCGCGGCGCGTCCTCCATCTTTGGAAGGTTGGCCTGGCGTTATTTTAATTTCTTCTTCCCAGCAATTCACCACATTAATCACTTTAGGGAAGAACTGGCCTTTCGTTTTCACCTGGCTGTAGTTAAGCTCCTCAAGTCCCATAAGTTTGCGATAGTACGACAACACCCGCGTGGATCCATACACCACCGGTGTGACCATATTGAGTAGCCGGGGGTCAGCCAGCGCCTTGATTACAACTTCGGGGCCGATGCCGTTAAGGTCACCGAGGGTAATGCCAATGCGTGGTTTATTAGGAGCTTGGGAGGAATTCATACGTTATCAGTCAATGTAAGGTATATAAAAGTAGGCGACGGTAGCATTACTGGCCGATGCTTTCAGCCTTCAAATTACGAATGACGAATGACAAATACGTATTACGGACTCAGAATGATGAAGCGCCCTATTTTATTCAACTGTTTTTTGTCAACTGTCAACTTGTACCCCTGCCTACTGCCCCTTGCCTACTGCCTACTCCTTCAATACGGAGTAGCATTTTCATCAAAGGGTAAAGTTTCCATTAGAATTCATGTAGTTTTAAGAGCATGGTACGACCCAAGAAATTTTTAGGGCAACATTTTCTCAAAGACAACAACATCGCCAGGAAGATCGTTGATGCAATGCTCCTTCCTGATCAGACACAGTCGGTCGTGCTGGAAATAGGACCGGGTACGGGTGTCCTGACACGCCTGCTCGCCGTGAGGAAAAATATTGATTTGCGCCTGGTTGAAATTGATTTTGAATCAGTGGCCCATTTGAAGAAAGAGTTTCCGGAGTTGACTAGTAAAATTATAGAGGCTGACTTTTTGAAATTGAATTTGCCGGAAATATTCCAGGAGTCATTCAACATTATTGGCAATTTTCCATACAATATCTCTTCCCAGATATTCTTTAAAGTGCTGGATAGCCGTGATCACGTAGACCAGGTGGTTTGTATGCTCCAGAAGGAAGTAGCCGATCGTATTTGTTCCAGTCACGGAAACAAGGTTTATGGAATATTAAGCGTACTGTTACAAGCATTTTATGATATACATTATTTGTTTAAGGTTTCTCCCGGTGTATTCATCCCTCCACCGAACGTCATGTCGGCAGTTATTCGACTTACGCGAAATGAGCGGAAGAAATTGGATTGCGATGAAATACTTTTTCAACAGGTAGTGAAGCAAGCC
>JANXYC010000215.1 GCA_025350305.1 Cyclobacteriaceae bacterium
AACAAGTACCTATTTTCAGGATATGATACAGGCCCTTGCGCTACGGGTGTTTGCCCTGGGGACTCTGAAGCAGTTTATGGAGCTGTAGCTTTCCCATCCGGACGGAGCCATCCTATGCTATGGAAAGGGAGGAACGTATTGTTATGTTGGTTCATAAAAGGATAAAATTTCTAGCCATCATTCTCCTGCTCAGCGACATCTGCTTTGCCCAGGAGACTTCCACCAAGACCTGGGGCTTTACTTTGGCCCCGGGTCTTTCCAAATCTTATTCAACGGCAGCGATAGGATATCCTGATCCACCATTTTATGTTGACCTGAAAGTTACTGAACCCCTTCTTTTCTCATGGAGGGCAGAAATATACAAGCAGAAAATCACGGAAAAGAAATTAGCAAAATCGTGGGCTGCCGGATATTCATTGTATAATTATATCGTCAAGTTTGACTACGACCACAGCGCCTCGATAGCCAATAATGTGAGTGACCGTTATGATCAGCAATTCCTTTATTTAAAATACAGCTTGGGTAAGGCTTTTGATTTTCGTAGGATCCGGTTTATTCCGTATGGCGGACTGTCATTCAACTATTTGATCCGGGCCAAGTGGACCTATGAGAGTATATACCGCGTCACTGAATTCAATCAACTCAATTCCTACGACCGATGGAACATTGGATGGGAGATCGGCATCGGTACCCAAATATTTGTTAATGATAAATTTGATCTCACGTTCAGACCGTCATACAATCAATTAGTAAAGACTTATGATAGGGATTATCGCAGGTTATATTCATTCAATTTTGGGATAGGTCTTCAATTCAAAAAGTGAATTTCCCATACAGACGGAACCACCGCGGCATAAATAATACTTTGCTGATAGAAATCGGGGTGGGGTTCTTCTCGAAAGATGCCAGGATTCAACAGATCTATGATTATTATTTTAGCTTTGCCTTCTATAATTCTTTAAAAGTAAAGGTGGTTGATTTCAAATAAAAATTCATGATTTGGGAAGTGACGACAACTTTCGCTAACTGCCTAAATCAAAGCATGAAAACATTTATTATACTCTTTGCTGCAATCCTGACTCTGACGGAGTGTACATATCCCGACCGGCATGCAAGAGCAACTCTTCCTGTCAACATTTCAGAATCACATATTCCCAAGACTGGACAAGTTAATCAAGACGTTGAAATCGGTTTAAAATTACAGGCTTCAAATGGATGCTGGACTAATCTGAAAATTGTGATGACTAAAATTGATGACTTTCATTTTCTCTTTAAAGGGACAGGTTCTTTTGAAAGTAACGGGATATGCCCTGCTGTAATGGTATACAAAGACACAACGATAAATTTCAAGCCTGGACTAAAGGGGAAATATATTTTCCAAGTAAGAGAAAGTCCATTGACGACAAAGCTTGACACGTTAAACATTAATTGACTCCAGAATCAAGGACACGAAAACATGAGACCGTACATCCTTTCCGAAAACAATTGGAAGACCATTAAAGATTCCGTCTATGATGTGGCGATATTACCCTGGGGTGCCACCGAAGCCCATAACTTTCACTTGCCGTATGGTACAGACATCATCGAGGCTGATTTCATCGCCGCGGAATCCGCAAGGATTGCATGGGACCGAGGCGCCAAAGTACTTGTGCTTCCAACCATTCCATTTGGAGTGAACACCGGCCAGTCGGACGTGAAGCTTGATATGAACATGAACCCCAGCACCCAACTGGCAGTCCTCCGCGATGTAGTGGAGGTGTTGGACCGGCACAAAATTTACAAACTCATCATTCTCAACAGCCACGGAGGAAATGATTTCAAAACGATGATCAGGGAATTGGGATTGAAATTTCCCGCCATGTTTTTGTGTCAGTGCAACTGGTACCAATCGGTCGATCAAAAAGAGTTTTTTGAAAACAAAGACGATCACGCAGGAGAGATGGAAACCAGCATGATGATGCACCTCGCACCGGGTTTGGTAAGACCCTTAACGGAAGCAGGCGATGGTGCAGCAAAAAAATTCCGGTTTTCTGCTATGCGCGAAGGCTGGGCCTGGGCCGAACGCAAATGGACGCAGGTGACAAAAGATACCGGCGTAGGAGATCCGCGAAAGGCATCGGCCGAAAAAGGCGAAAAATATTTTAAAGCGGTAACTCAAAAAGTTGCACAGTTCTTTGCTGAAGTAGCGAAAACAGACCACGACAATTTTTATGTTTAAGAGGAGTTGAGAATAGAGAAGTCGAGGAGTTGAGAATCTGCATTCCCGACTCCTCAATTCTTTGCAGGAGGATCAATCATAATATGCGCCCGATGCGTACCCGGATTCATAATCCACGGCATGCCAGGAGCGCCCGGTTTCGCAGGAAGGCCTGTGCTTTCAGCAGTCGCATACGGAATGTAAATCACTGACCTCGCATAGCCCTCCTTAACTTCACCTGTTGCGGGATTGAACTTGTCGGCGGGTGCGGTATAGACAAAAAGTGTCGCGGGTTGCTTGTTCATCAGCAGTTTGCCGCTCTTTACTTCTTGTTCACGGATCTCAAAAACCTCCTGAAAAGTTTTCCCTGCTTTTTTCAACTCGCGGCCGCGGGCCATAAAGGGTTCCAGGCTTTTATGATAACATGAAACGCTAAGGTCCGGTTGTGCAGGATCATCGGCGAGGCATACCATTTCATTTTCGCCTTTTCGTAAGACGACAAATTCTCCTTTCGGCGAATAACCATAGACCATCGCCTTGTCGCGCGATTCTTCCGGTGCTGCCAGTAAGGCTGTTTTGATTTGTACTTCGGTTGAAGGAACAGTTTGAGCAGCGGCCGTGATCACAAGAAATAGGACTGTCGGAATAGAAAGAATTTTCATACACAGAGGGTTAACGATTTTATCTCGATATTTTAATTCTTCAACTCTGCCACCACCCGAAATCCCAGCCATGTCTGCGCACCATCATACCGGTTCACAGTTCCGGGCTGGCATTCACCGGCCGTATGGATGCAACTGCCTCCCTTGGCAATTCCTTTTTCACTCGTCATCTCCGCCACATTGCCCATAAGGTCTAACAAGCCATTCCTGTCAGGGAAGAAAATCCCGACCTTCATGGGTACTGCATAACCAAATTCTTTTTTCATCAGGATATTGGTGTCGCACCAGCTAGTGTGACGATGGTTATAGAGGGCACAGCCATGTTTATTGATTCCCTGCTGGAAGGCAAGAGAGTTTTCATCACCCTTAGGCCATATTGAGAATACGTCTCGCAGCAAAGAGTCCATTTCCATCGGTGTTGGGAGACGGAAGTTCAGGTGGAGTGAATTATATTTTGAATCGTTGGCATATTTTTCAGAAAGCCATTCACAATAGATAAGGGCCTGCTCATACGTAATTCCTGTTACCGGCATGTCCTCGCAATTTTCAATGCCTCGTGTTTTTTTTCCCTTGCCAGTAGGTGGTTCCATAAAGGTTGTATCGCGATAGACTGCCTGGCGATCACGCAATGTGATGTCGTCATCTCCTTTCTTACTGTAGATACATTTTGTAACAAGGTCGTTAGGCATGGGTAACAGAGTTTGGTCCTTGTCATTTTCTTCCAGAAATTCCAGCCATTGCCAACAAGAGATTTCATAAACAGATACTACCAAATTCCTTTTTTTCACCCACTCAAAGCCGTCTGGAAGCTTTTTCTTCTGCGCCTGGAGGGAGAAAGAAATCAAAAGAAATAGAACCAGGAAATATTTCATAGTCTTGTGAGGATGTGTTAACGTGTTGATGTGTTAACGTGTTGATGTGTTAATGTGTTGATGTGTTAATGTTTT
>JANXYC010000253.1 GCA_025350305.1 Cyclobacteriaceae bacterium
TAGGGTCTGCTGAAAAACTCAAAATCTTATAAATTGGAATAATCAGAGGGTTTTTTGCGAAATTAGCACAAATCAAGTGCAAGCAAAAATGGCAAAAGCCCTTAAAAACCGTGCATCTAAACAACGCTACATTAGCACCTCTCAGCCTCCCCTTGTTGGTTTTGAGTCCCCCTTCTCCAAGCATTTAAACCCTGCTAACCGCTGGGTAAGCCTAGCCAATAAAATCCCTTGGGACACACTTGTCAATGTGTATAGGAATCAAATGGGAAATCATCAAACTGGTGCAGATGGCATCAACCCCAGAGTGGTCATTGGCTCCCTGATCATTAAACACATGTGTGATTTAAGCGACTCTGAAACGGTTCTGCAAATACAAGAGAATATGTACATGCAGTACTTCATAGGCTATAGCAGTTTTAGCGATGAAGCACCTTTTGACTCATCCTTGTTTGTCGAGTTTCGCAAACGCCTAGGGATAGATCAGGTCAACTTGATCAATGAAAAGATTTTAGGTCTTTCCTTGCTAAAAGATAAAAAATCCGAGCCACCTGTCAGAGAGGAAAGTCAATCACAACAGCCTGAGCCACCAGTAAGTGCATCATCAATCGATGGGCTCACCGATACACCTGTTTTAGCCGAAGAGCCAGTTGCTCAAAAAGAATCAAAAGTTGAAGTGCCGGAAAAAGAAATAGCTATCCCTATCCCCAATAAAGGCAAGATGATCGTGGATGCCACGGCTTGCCCACAGGACATCCGCTATCCAACTGATTTAAATCTGCTCAATAATGCACGCGTAAAATCAGAAGCATTGATTGATCTTTTATTTGACGCCTCACGGCACGACAAAAAGCCCAGAACCTATCGGGAAGAAGCGCGGAAAATGTTTTTAAAAACAATTCAAAAGAGGAGCAAGACCAGGAAGGAAATACGGAAGGCCATTAAAAAGCAACTGGGTTATTTGAATAGGAACATTGGCAACATCCATAAACTACTTGATCAGTACAAAGTCATCCCTTTGGACAGGCATCAGCATAAATATTTTTTTGTAATCCAGACATTGTTTGAGCAACAAGCTCACATGCACAAAGAAAACATCCACACCATTGATCATCGTATCGTCAGCATCCATCAACCACATGTGCGCCCTATTGTGAGAGGGAAGACCAATGCCAACGTAGAGTTCGGTGCCAAAATACAAGTGAGCTTGATGAATGGCTTTGCTTTTTTGGATGACTTATCGTGGGAGGCTTTCAATGAAGGTACTCGCTTGATGAGCGTAGTAGAAAACTACAGAAAACGGTTTGGCTGTTATCCGAAAGAAGTGTTGGCCGACCAAATTTATTGTAATCGTGTCAACCGTGCCAAGCTCAAAGAACTTGATATAAGTCTTCGGGCCAAGCCACTTGGCAGACCCCCGGCCGTGAAAACAGAACACGTAACACCGGGTGAGCGCAATCCAATAGAAGGAAAGTTTGGGCAAGCCAAGACTGCTTACGGAATGAACCGAATAAAAGCAAGGCTGCAAGGCACAAGTCAATCCTGGATCGCCATCATCATTATGGTACTCAACCTGGTTAAACTAACCGGGCAGGTACCCTATTGTCTATTTGTTAAAGGGTTGACTTATTCAGCATGGTATGTAAAAAACATGTTCCGTTTTGCTGTACGCGATATAGCCACTGCCAGGGGGCGAAACGAAATTTTTCCGCTTTTTTACTTTTTCAGCAGGCCCTAATTAGAAGCGATGCGCATTAGCGAAAAGTCTGTCCATAATGGCATCTGCCAGTGTAGCCTCACCGATATACGTGCCCTTTTGCGATCGGAAGCTTAGAAACTATGATGACGGATTTCTTTATCCAGCTTTGCCACTAATATTTACCAACTACCGTTGTTTGATGTTTTCTTTTTCTAGACTTCTTTTAGTGTCATTGAGCATATTGTTCAAACACCAATTGCAATACCATTTGGCAAAAAAGAAAGAGAGGATTCTATAAAACCATTCCTTCGGAGGCGAATAGCGTATGGAGAGTTTTGCGATTGTCCCATTCTCAGCCGATGTAATTTCAAATCCCATGCGATACCATGACATAATAATAATCTTTGCCTCACCTACTATTTCCCATTCTTTAAGTTTGGGTGGCTGCCACTTGGTAACTGTCTCACTAAAATCCATCGTCATTCCCATCATGCTGCCATACCATCGATATCGTGCGCCAATTCCAGTTGGGTTTGGAGAAAGCTGCTCCAGCTTTAATTTGCTTCCCATCATCATCATTGAACTTTCGCTCATGTGCATCCCTGTTTTAGAAAAATCATCCATTTGAGCAAACACTTTTTCAAGAGTTGAATGAATAAGGATATTTTTAGATCTTGTCTTCATCTTTTTTAACATAAAATATTTCCGTCGCCAGGAATATTGCATCTCTAAATAATTCACAAGTCAAGCTTCAGGTATACATTTGCTGTTTGCTCGCCAGGTCTAACAATAGCAACTCCATCCATTTTACTTTTATCCAAATCTAAAATCGCCTTCTTCCTTTTTCCTGCAACTTTGAATTCAGCAACAGCAAGAAATGTCGTCATTATATACAACCTTTCTTTGGCACAGTTCGTGCCTTGGACTCCGGAGAGCACATCATGCCTTTCCTTTCCTCGCTGCAGGCTTTGGCTATGTTATAGCAGTATGGTTCCATAGTTGTCTTCGATTCTCCCATTTTGGTCATCCCGTTCCCGTGGCTATGATTTCTGTTTGCTAATAAATACCCCAGGCACTCCATGCAACGGAAATCAATGCAACAACCATGATAATAAAGAGCAAAATCAACTTCTTTCGATGTGCGGTCATAAGTCTATTATTTGTCCTTTGCATGAACATCAGCTATCTTCTTCTTCCGGGTGGTAAATCCGAAGGGGAGATATACTGGGCAGAAACTTATAAAACTTGTGAAAACAAAAATTACGAATAACCCGATAAGCAAAAGCCCAATTTTTCCATCAGTTACTCCGGTAAAAAATATAGCAATAAAAATAGCCGCGATTATCAATCGGACAATACGATCGGCAGGCCCAACATTCTTTTTCATATTTATCTCTCTTTAAAAAGTCAATTATTGATCATAAAACATAGACAACATTATCTCTTCTCCTTGGATGCTCCTTCGGTTGCTCGTCACCATATCCAAATACCAGCGAAACAACAATTCGCTCTGAAGCTGGAACATTCAACAATGAGTAGCATTTTGTCTTCTCGACAAATCTGCCAAAGCCCACTGGACAACTATCAAGTCCGAGGGACTTGGCAGCAAGCATCATATTCTGTGCGCACATTCCAACATCCAATTCAGCCCACTCATTGTCCTTAGGTGCAGAAATGAAGACTACGACAGGTGCACCATGGAAAACCGCATCTTCTGTTCGCGACAGGTGCACGCCATGAGACAATTGAAATTGTCCTTCTGCTACCGCTTCAATTTCTTTTGCCATTGAGGTTATGAGGGCCGTATTCGTGATAACATAGAACCTCCAAGGTTGTTTGTTGATGGCCGATGGCGCCGATCTTCCGGCATTCAACAGATCTTCAATGATGTCCTTGTTAGGTGGCACCTGTTTAAACTTCCGAACGGAGCGCCGTTGATGTATAGTGGTCAGGGTTTCATTCATAGCTTTTTCAAATTTGCGGATTCCATTTCCTTTCAAATAACCATTTTACAGGTAGGCGTTTATGTTCCGGAACAAGTCCATACTTTTCTATACTTTTCTCCTTAATAAAGGATACCGCTTCGTGTACAGAATCCGTCATTAAGATCAGATCCAGGTCCTCCGGTGAAATAGTACCCTTGCATTTCATTCGTTCAATATGCTCCATGAGTTCGCGGTGAAAAGCCTTATCAAAAACGATAATTGGAAATTGAAGGATCATCCTTGTTTGGGTAAGGGTTACCGCCTCAAAAAATTCATCCAGAGTCCCGAATCCTCCCGGAAGCACGATGAAAGCGAAGGAGTACTTAATGAGTAGCGTTTTCCGGACAAAGAAATAACGTATCGTCACCCATTTGTCAAGATAGGAATTTGGCTTTTGCTCGATGGGAAGCAAAATATTGCAACCGACAGAACGACCACCGACGTCCTTCGCGCCCCTGTTTGCCGCCTCCATCAGACCATGACCTCCTCCCGTCATGATTGTAAATCCAAGTTTGGCAATTTCTGCAGCTGTATTCCTGGCTTTGGCATAGTACTCGTGGCTTTCGTCGAATCTTGCTGAACCAAAAAAAGTAACACATGGCCCCACAAAATGGAGAGCCCGAAATCCTCTGATAAATTCGAGCCCTACCTTCACGGCAAACTTAAATTCTTCCCAGCGCGATTGAGGACCACTTAGAAAAACTATTTCAGATTTTGTAGGCTGTAAAGTCGGGTTATCCATTGCGATGATCCAAATTCAATTTTTCTCAAATTTTCCTGTTGACTCTTTTATCTTGATTCTGTACGCGATTGCCTTTTTCTGTCTTTCGACCTTAAGAGGCGCCATGGAAAGATCTATTCCGACCTGTGCGGTGTAGCTAGTGATAAGCGGTGAAAGCCGGTCGGAAAGTATCTTCATCCCTTTTTTGTAGGCAACTTCGGTCTTTAATTCTTCGTACCTCCCCCAGACGATGACGCTTCTCCAGTTAGCCATGTTTTCCATTACATCCACCTCGAAACATACATTGGGGTTTTTGCGCATCATAGTTATTTTGAGGCCTTCCTTTGAATGCACGTAGATGTCCTTTCCATCGTACACAAAAGTAACCGGCACAACGTAGATCTTGTTATCCGCAAAGCATCCTATCCTGCCGACTACCTGGCTGAATAAAACTTGTTGTATCTGAGCGAATGTTAGTTCTCCAATCATATGTTACGACTTATTAGTGTCTCTTAGTCTGGTTTAAGATATACGATTAATTTACGGAATTTTCAGTCACGTGCGATCTTCCATTGGTATGTTCCAAAGCAATTTTTGATAGAGTGTGAGAGGTTTCATTTTCCCATTTCAGGATTTCATCAAGCAGATCTGCCACATTATCCAGCTGTAATTCCACGGCGAATCGAACTGCCGCAGAATAGTTGGTGATCTTGATCGGAAGCGCTTTCTGTAATTTTCATTCTGCGTCGTACAAACCTTCAGACTGGTACGTCAGCGCTTCATTCAGATTATTCAATCCGTTTTTCATAAGCAGGTATTTTGCCCGTTGATGTCATAAATGTAATTTCATAAAGCGCTGGAAGACCCAGATAAATCTTAGGTTATAACCTGATCTTTGTCAGGATACTCGGCGGTAGTCAAGATTTTAGGCTGGCGATGGTTTGCCACAAACCGCAGGGATAATCAAGAATCTGGCTCTGAAAATGGCCAATTCTCTTCTATGTTGATCTTGTCAGGGAAGAGGATCCATAAAATTCAGAAACAAGGCTCTTTATATTTACGAAGTCTTCCTGGCACTGCTTTTTGAGCCGTTCCACTTCCCGGCGATCCGGAATTTTTCTTAGTGACACGATTAGCGTTTGCTTATCATGCCATTCTCCGATTACCACCTGCACTTTATCGAAAAAGGGATCCAACCCGTCATGGTGCTTCTTACCGATGTTGGACAAATAGAGAATCTCTTTTATTATCTTCCTCAACTCATGCAAACCGCACTGATTGAGCCGGGGAAACATCAATGCTCTCAGTTCAGTCTTTCGCTTCTTCAGGTATACCTGAAGATCCTCACGGTGAATTTTTTCAAATTGTTCATTTATCGTTTTCGCCAGAGCTTTCAGTATTTTGATATTGCGCCGCGCTTCTTTCCGGAACGACTCTCTTAGCTTATTTCGTTCATCTGATTCAAGGATTCGCGTTCCCTCAATTTCATTTTGAATGTCTGCTTGCCGGATCTTGCCGGCCTTCTTGAAGATCAGCCGAAGTGGCTGGAAATTCTTATGCCTTCTGAAGTTTTTTACGCTTGCGTTGGCCAGGTGAAACAAAGTCCTAAGTTTTTTTATTTCGAGCCGAAATGCGTGGAGGGTCTCTGCATCCGCTGAATTCTCATATGCCTTCAGCAAGGCGATCAACCCTTCAAAACGCTTGCGTGAGTATTTGGTTATAGCTTTCATTGTGTGTCACTAGAACGATTCGGTTCCTGCAAGTTTATCATCCGTAACAACCTTTGTTATGACTAATCTCAAACGAGTTTCTGACAATAATCATAACTGAACGTAAAATCAAAAATGCAAAGCAATCCTGCACAGATTTCGGTGACGAAATTCAAGAAGCATACCGGTACATTAAAAGGGTCGTGAAGAAAATATAGCTTTGCCAAGGGATCAATGTAAGTCAGCCGATCTTTATGCTACTTATAGCGTAACAACCAGGAGGTCATAAGGTGCCTCAGCAAGTTGCGGAGGGTTTGTCAAGGGTGTCGATTCCTCATCACTCAATAACTACAATCGACACTTGCCCCGCCCTTGACAAACCTGGTGCAACGGCTACCTTTGGCTTGTGGTGACGAATGAACTCATGCCGTTAGGAAGTTTCTCCTCGTGTTGTAATGAAGCAAATACCCCCTTTTCTCAGCCACACTTAGAAATGACCGTCCGACTAGAGTCTCAACCAATTCCTGTCTCTTAAGAAAAGGCTCCAAAAGTGTTTTACTTCTTCCTTCGTTTATTCCAATCCTCTTTCCTAACTCTACAAAATCAATCGCTGCAGGGTGGCCCTTGGCCCTCCATGTCGGCGACTGAAATGCGTCCGCAAAGAGCTTCCTACTAAGCGCAAAATCTGTATCATCAACGTGAATACGCGTATTCACCAAATCATAAGCGGGACTCAAAATGTAGTCACCTAATCTGTTTTCAATTAATGAAAAGTTCTTTAGATGGGCATCGCCGTTTGAAAAAGCGTAATTGAATACGACCCGTGTGAAGTATTTCTCAATCTCAAATTTCCAGGCCGGCGCGTACTTTTGAAATAATAGGCCTAGCTCTTCGTAGCTAAAGTCATATTTGAAATTGGGTCCTGCATTGTCTTTCGTTTTACCGGCCAATGTTGCGAAATCCTCTTTGCCCCATTTCGTGCCATCGGGCTTAACATCAAATCGTTTGGTAACATAAGCAGTTGACCCATCCTTGAAGAAAATGATCGCGTTCCCGGCTGTGTTAATGTCGTAGACTTGTTTTGCAATCTGCATGGTCAGATGCTCATTGGCCGGCACCTGGTCGACTTTCTTGAGATCCCTCGGGATCGGCTTGAGAATATAAGTTCCTTGTTCTCCCTGGTTGGTAAGGCGTAACACATTCTTCTCCAGTATCATGCTTAGCTTCTCCTGAACACCCGAAATTGAAATGCGTTTACGGTTCTCCATAAACTGTTCCGCCACTGCTTCGCTCTTTTGAGGCGCTTCGTAAGGCAAAACATGATTTACTTTCTTGTTGCTAAATAAGTTTTTTAAGCAAGTCGGACTATAGGTCGTAAAGCCCGCGGCCAGCGTTCCTGGGCAGACATTGACAGTCACCTGCTGAGTTTCCGCTTGTAATTCCCCGTTTTGTTGCTTTTCTTCTTTACTCACTTTTTTGATCTGGTTCGACCGGTTGTATTGTAATAGCGCCAATGGTGTCTGATTGTGCTGTGGCCATCAGCAATCCAAAACTGTCGTTTTCATCAATATGTAATTGATTGCTTTGTAATCTTTTGTTTACTCCTTCGCTTAGCATATTAAAAAAGAATGGAAAAAGGTATTCGCTTTGATATGTCTTTTGTGTTTTTGGTAGTGTCAGGCTTACTGCGGGCCTTTTAGTATCAGCAAACCAAGCATCATCGTAGGTGAATGTGTAGCTCCTCCGGTTGTCCTCGGTGAGATAGCCTACCAATTCCCCATTCCTCAAGACTTTTGCTTGGCGCATTTACAATTTTGGCTTTTTTACTTCAAGTTTTAATTCCATCCCTAATACATCCGCCAGCTTATTCAATGTTTCGAAGGTTGGGTTCCCCTTGCCGCTTTCGATTGCTTTAAGTGTTCGTAATCCAACTCCGGCCAATTCGGCTAGATGGTCTTGTGTGACATCCAATACTTCCCTGCGCTCTTTTAGGGCCTTTATCAAATCAGCTTGGTGCATTATAGTGCTCTTTTTGATCAAATATATTCATTTCTATCTAATTATATATTAATAAGTGTATTATAATGCACTATTATATAATAAATAATCATTAATAGCTGCCTTAGACCACAATAGTGCATCATACTGCACTATTAGCATATTAGTGGAACTTTCATCCCTACCAGCGTGTTTGCTTCCCAAAGCTTTCAATCGAGCAAACACGCTGGTAGGGATGAAGAAGGGGTCTAGAACCCCTCATCAGCAAAGGAATAGTATCCCTCGGTGGTAAGACAAGTGATCCAGAATCTGGATCTCCAGCAATTTGCCTCCTTCCTTCATTTTCTTCGTTAAATCAATATCCGCCTGGCTTGGCTGGAGATTTTCCGGAAGGATGATTATGAGCTAGGATAATTCCGCAGGCATTGGCCTTGATGGCAGCCGCGAAGATGAGCTTGGGATCGGCTACCGTTCCCGTTGAGCCTCCGGACGAAACTTTAAAAATTCCAAGAACCTTGTTTGCTCTGTTGAGCAACATTACCTTGAATTGTTCTACAAATTCAATTTTGGAGCTATCCCAATTCTCTACCAGGACATTGTAGGCGTCTTTCGAGCCTGATATCTTGGGACGTTGCGACGGTTTCACATTTGACTTGTAGGTGAGCTGAATCTCCGCTACCCGTTGTTGTTTCTTTTCATTTGTGTTTTCCATAATCATTTGAATTAATTATGGTGCACACACTGGCTCAGGCGGGAACCCCGACATTCGTCGGGGCAGGTTTTGCGCAAGGAGGAACGGAATAAATAGAATGTGGGGAAGGTTGGCGGTTTTATGCCGGAAATTCCTTGCCAGCACATTCGGGCCTGAGCCTAAATTTGCGCCGGGATTAGTGAGAGGATAAAAATATAGCGCTGAAGATATGTTACGTCCTATCCCTTCCACATCCGCATGTAACCTTTGAATTTCGGCAACAGCTTATTTACTTTCTCAAGGTCAAATTTCTCCGGATCATACCCTCTGCCAGCCCACTTTTTCATTTCTGGATATTCGGGATGGGACTTGTCTTTCAAGACTTCAAGGAGATGTTGATATCCAGGAATTCCGCCGGAGTCTTCTGGCGGGCAATTCCTTTTACCATCCAGACAAACCGGATATTGATTTGTAGCCTCGCCTTGCAAAATCTCTTCGACTTCGACAACGTGATTCCAGCCATCTCCAAAATCATACGTGTAGTTGAAGCGCATTCCAGCTTTGGTAATCAATGTGTCCATGGTGACCTTATTTGCGTCGGCAAGATCTTCGGGAGCATCCCTATCAATGTAGCCAATTACATAGTCGCCAACCCGGAAATCAAACAGGTGCGCATTTTTCCAGCCCATTGCGATCTGAAAGATATGATGCAGGTCAAAGAAAGTGATCGAGTCAGGTACGAGCAGTCTTCTCCAAATCGGAGGTTCGATGCCGGCAAGTGTGATCTTCAATTGTATTACGTTTACCATAAACGTGTAAGCTAGTTTCAAATTTATCACGAAATCTGATCAGGCTGCAATGGTAGGGTTTCCAAAGGATTGCCCTCAAAATGGGTCGGAGATTTCACAAGTCCGAAAAATTGAGCCGGACCCCTCAATGGCTAGTGACTTTTAAAGGACTGTTTGGCAAGAGGCCTACCCTGATGGGTTAACCAAATAAATCCAGTCTACGGGCGGGCGAGTTCCGAGGCAAGCCCAAGGTCATTCTGTGAGCGTTCTTGGACATTTGTGTTAACAAATGTACATCTTGCTAAAACCAGATTTACCGGTTTTTGGCCTTGGAGTTTCTGACGAATGTGTCAGCATTCGTCCATCTTGCCGACACATTAAAATGGGTTCGGACGTTCCTAAACCTGTAAGCAAATGATGTCTGTCCCTGGGGATGGATTGTTGTGCTTTTTGGTGCCATAATCTTGTTGAATGATTATAGACAAAGGATTAAGACAGGGTCAATCGAAAACAGTTACAGGGATTACAGTACCCCAACTAACTCGCTAATAGTCAGGGGAAATATTTTGAAAAAATCAGGATAACTTATTCCGAGGGTGTTCAAAATGGCAATTCCAAGGTATAAGTCTGATCAAAAACCTTCACACACCCAAACGAAACTTAATACAGCATTCTGACTTGCGATCTTGAAGCATTGTTCGTAAAAATACTGGTCCGCCCTAAGATTGAAATCCTTGAACCATACCAAAGGCAAGACAAGAGTTGGTGTTTCAGGAACCTCACCAGTCTTGAAAAATGTGTTTGCCACTGACTTCTCGGGGACGTCTTCCTTCACCTTAAAATACTGGCAAATAAATCCCTTGTT
>JANXYC010000265.1 GCA_025350305.1 Cyclobacteriaceae bacterium
GTAGCGAAATTTTGTTCGTCAACTTGTTGCTTAATTATTTCGAGACAATCGGTCCAGACAGTTGCGCATTCAACTTCCATAAAGAATCAAGTCAGATGGAATTTTTACAGCTCCCGAAAAAGGAAGGGAGACAAAGATGTAAAAAAATAGAAGAACAAAAAAACAAAATTCCGCCTTGATTTTTCTGATTTTTTACCGTAAGGTATTTGATCATTTAGCTAATAAAAATTGCTTTAATGCGGTATATGGTTCAATTTGACGATTAATAACTTTTGTATTGTGTTAGAAAATAAAAATAAATTTAGTGCCTTTACGTCCGCCGCCTTGTCAGATTGGCAAGTTGCAGCACGCGAAGAATTAAATGGCGCTAATCCTTCGGAAAAATTAGTTCACAGGGGTGACGGTTGGACCATTCAACCGTTTTACGCTCGAAATCATGCCAGCCCATTGGCTCCAGTACTGTCCGCTTCCCAAAATAATTTCCTCGAACCCCGCGCTTGGCACAATTGCCCGCGCATACAAGCAGATGAGGCAAGAAAAGCGAATGAAAAGGCCCTTGAATACCTGCGTCAGGGAGCAGATGGGATACTTTTTGAATTGAATGATGAAATAGACTTTGAAGTCCTGCTTCGGAATATCGAATGGCAATATTGCTCGCTCAATTTTTTAGTAAAAAAAAATCCAGCCGCCATTGCAGCGTCCCTTTGGCGTTTTATGACAGAGAAAAAAATTGCGATGGATCAAATTCATGGAGCGTTCTTTGGAAATATAGCTCCTGCCAATCCAATGCCGGGACATTTTCGCTTCGGCGGCTTTCAAATGGCGCCGTCTCCCTCTCCGGTAGAACAAATAGCAAGCGGTTTCAACATCATGTCAGCAGCGCTGAAAGGGAAATTTACGGCATCGGCCGCTCATGTGGCTTTCAGCGTGCCCATTGGCCCTGACTTTTTCATGGAACTCACGAAGTTGCGCGCCATCCGGACTGTGTGGAGAAAATTTCTGGACGCTACAAAATCAAATGTTGCGACGCCGCTCGTCATTCACGCTTATTCTCAACCGTGGTCTGATAAAAATTATGAGCCTCATGGAAATATGCTAAAGGGTACCACGGCTGCCATGTCCGCCATCCTGGGTGGATGTGACACGCTCACGGTTGATCCGGAGAATGGTGACCACACGATGATGGCTCGCGTTGCCCGGAACGTTTCCAATATTTTGCGGGAGGAATCCTATTTTTCAAAAGTGGCCGACCCTGTTGCAGGCGCTTATTTTATTGAAGATCTCTCGCAGCAATTGACGGATGCTGCTTGGAAATCCATTCGCCTTCCATTATGAATGATTCTTCAACTTCGTGGGAATCACCTGAAAAAATTGAAATATCTCCGGAATATTCTTCCAGGGAATATGAGCACCTGAAGTTTTCTGCCGGCATCCCTCCTTTCCTTCGTGGACCGTACGCTACCATGTACACGGTACGCCCCTGGACCGTGCGGCAGTATGCCGGTTTTTCTACAGCAAAAGAGTCAAATGCTTTTTATCGAAGAAATCTCGCCGGTGGGCAGAAGGGACTGTCCGTTGCCTTTGACCTGGCCACACACCGTGGTTATGATTCCGATCATACGCGTGTAGCCGGCGATGTAGGCAAGGCCGGCGTAGCCATTGACTCCGTGTTGGATATGAAGATTTTGTTTGATCAGATTCCACTGGATCAAATGTCGGTCTCCATGACGATGAACGGTGCCGTGTTGCCTATCATGGCTTTCTTCATCGTCGCCGCAGAAGAGCAGGGTGTACAACCACATCAGCTCAGCGGTACCATTCAAAATGATATACTGAAAGAGTTCATGGTGCGCAACACCTACATCTATCCTCCTAAGCCTTCCATGCGGATCGTGGCAGATATTTTTTCGTACTGCACGAAGAATATGCCGAAATTCAATTCGATCAGCATCAGCGGCTATCACATGCACGAAGCCGGAGCTCCGGCCCATCTTGAACTCGCCTACACCCTCGCCGACGGACTCGAATATCTTCGCATCGGATTAAAGGCCGGTATCGCGATAGACGATTTTGCACCGCGTCTTTCGTTTTTCTGGGGCATCGGCATGAACTTCTTCATGGAAATTGCCAAGATGCGTGCTGCGCGGCTGTTGTGGGCGAAGATAGTGGAGTCGTTTCATCCCAAAAACCCCAAATCGATGGCGCTCCGTACACACTGCCAGACCAGCGGCTGGAGCCTCACAGAACAAGATCCATATAATAATGTAACGCGCACCTGCATCGAAGCCCTGGCAGCAGTGTTGGGTGGCACACAATCCTTGCATACCAATGCGTTGGATGAAGCCATTGCTTTACCAACCGATTTCTCGGCACGGATCGCGCGCAACACACAACTCTACCTGCAAAAAGAAACAGGCATTACACGTGTAGTCGATCCGATGGGAGGCTCATACTATTTGGAATATCTCACCGATCAGTTGGTGCAGAAGGCCTGGATGTTGATAGAAGAAGTCGAAAGTCTGGGCGGGATGACGCGCGCGATTGAGAATGGTGTCCCCAAACTCAGGATTGAAGAAGCGGCGGCGGCTAAACAAGCCCGCATTGATTCAGGCCACGACGTTATTGTGGGGATGAACAGGTTCACAACGGAAGAAAAACCTGATTTTGAAATTCTGGACGTTGATAATGCTGCTGTACGACACGAGCAGATCCAACGGCTGGAGCAGCTTAAAAAAGATCGTGATCCAAAGAAAGTAGCTGCAGCACTGCAGGCTTTGTCCGCCTGCGCGGCCGATGAACAAGGGAATTTGTTGGAGTTGGCAATCATTGCCGCGCGTGAAAGGGCTACGCTTGGAGAAATATCTTCTGCCCTGGAAAAAACGTTTGGCCGGTACACAGCCTCCATGCGAACCATTTCAGGTGTATATTCAAGTCAGATGAAAAATACAGAAACCATTGAAGCGGTACGAAAACTTTCCGATCGCTTTGCTAAACAGGATGGACGCAGGCCACGCATCCTGGTAGCCAAGATGGGTCAGGATGGTCATGACCGCGGGGCCAAAGTAATTGCTACAGGCTTTGCCGACCTCGGGTTTGACGTCGATATCGGACCACTCTTTCAAACACCTGAAGAAGTAGCGAAACAAGCCATCGAAAACGATGTACATGTCGTTGGCATTTCAAGTCTCGCCGGTGGCCATAAGACATTGATGCCGGAATTAATAGAGACCTTAAAAAAAGTTGGACGCCCGGATATTTTAGTTGTTACCGGTGGAGTAATTCCCCGGCAGGATTATGACTTTTTATTTAAAGCTGGTGTTACAGGAATTTTTGGCCCTGGTACACCCGTGACCGAAGCAGCTAAAATTGTGTTAGAGAAATTGCTCAAATAATTGCACGGCCTTAAGGCCGGGGCAATTCAAGTCCACTTCCTTATTCCAACACGGCCGATTGAAACGCGGCCGGCTAACTTGAAAATTCCGTACCTTTAACTTGGTAATTTCTCCGCTATGAAAACCAAGATTACACTTACGCTTTTGGCGTTCCTTGCCCTCAACCTGATTGTACAAGCGCAAAGCAAATGGGACAAAAGTATTGCGAAAGCTGAAGCACAATATAACATCGGTGCCTACAGCAGCGCCAGCAAGGCCTTGGCCAAATTCAAGAAAAAGGTAAATGCCAAATTGGGGGCTCAAAACCAATACACACCGACTATTTATTTGTTACAAGCCAAGTACGATCTGGCCTCCGGCCTGCCACTGGATTTTGAAACAAATCTGCAAGATGCACTCAACGCAAATCGCATACTCCACACCGAGAACAGCGAAAAATATGCCATTATGCTAATCGATGGAGCGGAATTATACAATCTGAACGGTTCCTACAGGCTGGCAAGAGAATACCTGACCAACGCCAAAAAGATTTTGGACGAACTCAACCTGATGAAGGACCCGCTGAAAGCGCGATGGGACCTCCTCCTGGCGGAGGCGTTGACCGGACAAGGATTTTATAATGAATCACTTGATCTTATACGCAGTCGCGAAAGCTATTTTGCAGGCAGGGCCGTGAAGTCAGCGACTGTACCGGATGGCAAGGGAGGACTGAAGAACACGAAACTTCCTGAAGCAGAAGTCAACAAACGCTTTGATGACTATGCACGGCTTCTCACCTTGCTGGCAACAACGTACGGAAAGCAAGGCGCCCAACAAAGTTCTGACTCAGCGTTTGGGTTCACCGCTTCCTGGATTAAAAGAAATATCAGCAATCACTCGATCGCCTATGTAAGGAACCAATTCAATTTCGCCAATATGCTGGTAGAGTATGGGGTTCAGGACTTGCAAAAGGACACCGAGTACGATCGCACCCTACTCATCTTAAAAGCATTCTTCAAGCCCTCGCACTATCTGGGTATTCAACTCTATGAAGAGTATCTGAAAGAGCTGATGCGCACGGATAACACAACACGCTACTATAATATCAAATCGGAGTATGAAAAAATGATCAATAAAGAATTCCCGTCCAAAAGCATTTATCAGGTGCGTTTGAAGGCAGTTGAATTTAATTCCCGTGTGAGCCGTGACAAGACCAAAAACCTGGAGAATACCGCCGTGAATGTGGTGAACAACACGGCGAGCCTGCCACACAATAATATTATCACTACGGAAATCCTCGATTTTTTGAGCGACTTTGACATCCGGGAGAAAAAATATACCAATGTTGAGTCCTACCTGCAGGAGATTGCAACTATCAAAACGGATCTGTTCGGAGCGGCCGCACCTGAAACGCACCTGGCAAAACTACGACTGGCCAACTTCTACCTTGACTACACCAATAAGATTACAGAGGCGGGCAAGATCTATGAGGAGAGTTTTACCAAGATCGTAGAGAAGGAGATCCGTCCGTGGCACAATGCCAATCTTGATATTCTCAACCACGTTGCTATATACTATGAGCTGACAGACCAGTACACCAAAGCCCTTGCCACACTCAAGAAAGCAGGCGATGTTGCACACGCCAAGTATGATGACGCGGATTTTAAATATGGCGAAGAACTTACCCGGATTGCCAAGCTGAAGATCCGTTTAGGTCAATACGAAGACGCTGAAAAAGATTTAAATAAAGCGTTGGTGATTCTTGAAAAAACCCGAAAGGATGAAAGCAAGAAAGGACTTCTTGTCGAAGCCATCGATACCCAAGCAACGTTGTTCGGTATTAAAGGCCTCTTTGATGAGGCAGAGGATGCTCTTGAACGTTCCGGGAAAATTATCAAAAAAGCCGAAGGGCCCCTTGGCATTGATGAACTCAGCACCGCGCTGAACCTCGCCAGCTTGTTCATCCAATTAGGGAAATATGCCGAGACCAGTGAGAGCCTCGATCTGCTGATTGCAGAATATGAAAAAATCTATGGACCACAATCCCTCCGACTGATTGAGCCGCTGGTGAATAAAGGGAAAATACTGCTGGCTGAAGGCGACTATACCGCCGCCGATAAGATTGCCATGCGCGCTAACCAGATTGCTACCAGCATCTACACGGAAAAATCCACCAAGACCGCTTCCACTCAAAAACTCCTGGGTGAAATAGATTATACGATTGGCGATTATGACAAAGCAGAGGACAATGTTGTTAAGGCCCTTGCCAGTCAGGAAAAACAATTCGGCCGTAATCACATTGAGGTGGCCAAATCCCTGGCCCAACTCGCCCTTATCAAATTCTACAAAGGTGACAACCGGAAAGAAGTTGAAAAAATAATGATCGAGGCGCGCGACATCATGGGCAACCGTTTAGGAAGAGAAAATCCACAATATGCCGACATATTAAAAAATGTGGCTACCCTCTACATTTCGGAGAAGCGTTACGATCAGGCGTTCAGCGCCCTAACGCAAGCAGAAGCTATCTGGCGCGTGAAAACCGGCACAAAAAACAGTGTTCAGGCCGCCTCCATTTTTGCACTGACCGGTGATGTTTACTACCAGTTAAAAAAATACGACAAGTCGGAGGAGTTTTATAAAAAAGGAAGAGACCTGTACGAAAAATTTTTCAGCGACAAGCACCCCGAATATGTAAAGGTGCTCTCCAAACTCGCACGGGTTGATTATATGCAAAAAGACTTTAAGAGCGCCAAGAAAAACATTGAGCAAGCGCTTAACAATTACGAAAACTTTATCAAACAATTTTTCCCGGCATTAAGTGAGCGCGAGAAAGCAAAATACTGGAACACGATTAAAAGTGACTTTGAATTTTACAACACCCTGGCGTTTGGTCAGCTGGACGACTTCCGCGACCTCAGCGGGAAGGTGTACAACTACCAATTGCTGACAAAGGCCCTTCTCCTAAGCAGTTCAATAAAAATCCGGGAGCGGATACTTAACAGCAAAGACGAAAATCTGAAAATCAACTATAACCTGTGGGTGCAGAAAAAAGAATTTCTCACCAGCGCCCTCTCTATGAGCACACAACAACTCCTCGATAATGGTGTTGACCCTGTTGCGCTGGGCAACGAAGTGGAGCGCCTGGAGCGGGAGTTGAGTGAGAAATCAGAAATCTTCGGTCAGAGTTTTGAGAACAAGCGCATCACCTACGAAAATGTGCAATCTGCCCTTGGAAAAAATGATGTGGCCGTGGAGATGGTCCGGTATCGGTATTTCAATCATACGTTTACCGATTCGATTATTTATGTGGCGCTTTATGTGAAGGGTGAAAAAGGGCGGCCCCGCGCGGTCGAGTTGCCCGAAGGCCACCGTATGGAAACCCGTTATTTTAAATACTATCGCAACTGCATCACCGGCAAACTGCCAGACCAGTACTCGTATAAAGTTTTCTGGGAGCCCATCCAAAAAGAGATCGGGCAATACACGACCATTTACATTTCCCCGGACGGGGTGTATAACCAGATCAACCTGGAGGCTATTCCCACCCCCGATGGCAAATATGTGATCGACAATTCAAACATTGTGATGGTGAGCAACACCAAGGATTTGTATGTGCGGAAAGTGAAGGTCAAGCCAGCCGGGAGTACCTCGGGCACCAACAATGCCACCATGTTTGGCAATCCTACGTTCTACCTTGTCGCTTCCGCCAACCAGACCATCCCTGAACTGCCAGGCACCGAAAAAGAAGTAGACGAGTTGCAGAAATTGCTGAAGCAAAAAGGTTGGGTCACCGATGAGTATATGGAGAACAATGCCAGTGAAGAAAAAGTCAAAGCCCTGGACAACCCACGGATCTTTCACATTGCCACGCATGGATTTTATACGAAGGCCGAAGATGCGACCTCGCAGAAAGAACTTACCGAGAACGAAGCGATGATGGCGGAGAATCCGCTAATGAAGTCGGGCTTGCTGTTGCGCGGGGCTGGCGATGTGCTGGCCAAAACAAAATACAATTACAACATGGAGAGCGGCGTGCTTACTGCATACGAAGCCATGAGCCTGAACCTTGACAAGACGGACCTGGTGGTGCTGAGCGCCTGTGAAACCGGTCTGGGCGAGATCTCCAACGGCGAAGGCGTCTATGGATTACAGCGTGCCTTTTTTGTGGCGGGTGCGAAAGTACTCATCATGAGCATGTTCAAAGTTGATGACGATGCCACGCAGAAGCTCATCCTGAATTTTTACAAGAAGTGGCTGACGACAGGCAACATGCGGCAGAGTTTTGTGGAGGCGAAGAAGGAACTGCGGGTAGAGTATCCCGAGCCGATTTATTGGGGAGCGTTTATGATGATTGGGCTGGATTGAGGTGAGTAGCAGGCAAGGGGCAGTAGGCAGTGGATACTTGTTTATTGGAGGTTGGGTATTTGGATAAGTTGGGGCAAGGTTTTTAGGCCCTTTAGAAACTGGGGAGAAGTCATCCCCGTCTATGTGGGAAATACGCGCAACTCTGTTGCGCGTATTTCGTGAATTTGGGTGTATATGCGCAACGGAGTTGCGGGATTACTAATGTTGGCAGTAATTTTTATTCTTTAATGAAGATTCTCCAAAACGACAAAATAGATGAAACTACCCGAACCAATTAGTAGAACATTCACGGGACTAATTTCCGACATTGAAAAGGGTCAAATTAAAATTCCCCAATTCCAAAGAGAGTTTGTTTGGGACATCAAAAAATCAAGCAAGCTCATGGACAGTATAATAAAGGGGTATCCCATTGGGACATTTATTTTCTGGAAGACAAAAGAAAGGCTTCGTTCTGTGAGAAATCTTGGAAATTTCAAGTTACCAGAGCCAAATGAAGGTGACTTTATTGACTACGTGCTTGACGGACAACAACGGTTGACAAGTTTGTTCGCGACTTTAAAAGGATTAAAAATTGAACGAGAAGAAAAAAGAATTGAGCATTACGATGAAATGTACGTTAATCTTGAAGCTGGAGAGGATGACGACATTGTAATCATTGATAAAGAAAATTATAAAGCTGACCAACTTATTAGACTGACAGATTTGCTGTACGGTTCCCTTGAATTACTTTTCTCGCTCGACAAAAAATACCATGTAAAACTTCAAGACTATAAAACGAGAATTGAAGCGTACAATTACTCAATAATTCTGATTAGAGACGCCCCTCTTGATATTGCGACCGAAATATTTACAAGGATTAATGAAGGCGGAAAACCTTTGACAGTCTTTGAAATAATGGTTGCTAAAACATTTGACGCGGACAAAAACTTTGACTTAGCGGAAAAGTTTGAAAAACTTATTGACGACCTCACTGAGGTTGGTTATGATACAATTTCAGACGCCATTGTACTTCAAACTATTTCTTTACTTCTTGACAAAGAATGCAAGAGGCAGACAATTTTAAAGCTCAACAAAAAGAAATTCATTGAAATCTGGGACGATGTTGTAGATGCTATTGAAAAGACCGTTGACTACTTCAGAGGATATTATAGAATACCAGTTTCACAATTACTTCCCTACAATGCATTAATTGTACCCTTCGCATATTTCTTTTACCATCACAAGGACAAGCCGACAGGGGATAAGCAAAAGTATTTGCAAGACTTCTTTTGGCGTGTTTCACTTGGGACAAGATACTCCTCGGCAGTTGAAAGTAAATTGGCTCAAGATATTAAACGTATCGACTCAATATTAAATGAAGAATTACCAAGATACGATTGGACAATAGACATTAGCCCGGAAGTGTTTGACAAAACAGGGTTCTTTAGCACAGGTAGCAGTTGGATAAAGTCCATTCTTTGTATCTATGCTTACCATCAACCAAAATCATTTAACGACAGCTCAATAGTTCATATCAGCAATGATTGGCTCAAACAAGCAAACAGCAAAAATTACCACCATTTTTTCCCGAGAGCTTACTTGGAGAAAAAACTAAAGGACATTGATTACAAGAACTTCTGGATAAATCATATACTTAATATCACAATAGTTGACGACTTTTTAAACAAACGAGAGATTAGAGCAAAAGCGCCATCCGTTTACATGAGAAAATTTAGTCGACATAACAAGGAGATAGATGAGACGATGAAATCCCACTTAATAAATGACATCGAAAAATATGGAATTTGGGAAGACGACTACGACAAGTTTTTAAAACAACGAGCAAGAGCAGTAAGCCGAGAAATGAGAAAAAGAATAATAGAACAAGATTCGGACATGACAATGAAAGCAGAGGTGATTGACGAGCTGGACCAAGTCAGTGAAATTGAAGAGACGGAGAAAGAATAAAAACTACTGCCAATCGAGTAGGCGGCCGTGAGCCATAGGCCCACGGTGCGCCTCTCACACCACGTAGCGTACGGGTCGCGTACTACGCGGTTCGTTAAGCATACTGCTGCCGCTCTTTACACCGGCTACAGCTTCGTTTTATTTAAGATAAGGCTAGTAAACTATTACGTTTTAACCTCCTTATCGAATTTCGAACGACTTAACGTTCGGTCCTTCACTGGTTGTGAGTCTTCCGATCTTTCCATCGGCTCGTTACTCCATCTACTATGACCTCTGCTGACTTCTCTTATGCAACTCGTAGCACAGAGATCTCCCCAGGTAAGACACTTATCCTTTGATCTATCGCTGCTACATCTACAATCGTGAGCTACTGCACCTGAAGGGCTTTGCTAAGATGTGCTAGCTTACCCGCTCATGATTGCCTCTTATGTAGTTTCTGCTTGGCCTGCCCCGATCTTTTATCGGGGTCAGTACAGATCGTTGCAGTTCCCGCTTTGGCGGGATGAGACACCTGCTTCCTTCACTGAATGGATCACTCCAAACCAGCCCCGATAAAAATCGGGGCAGGCTTTGCAGCTTGCTAGTGCGCATCAATGCTGTGCACACAAGGGACTTGCACCCTTTGGATAATCAAACTAATTTCCCGGCTGGAAACTAGTTGTGCCGTGCTGGGCACACACAGAAGCTAAACACAATTGCGGGGCAACGTTTTGCCTATGAAGAGTAATCACTAAATTTAGTTCGCACACGTGGCACTGAAACAATTTTTAAAATCCCGCAACTGCGTTTAGCTAAAGGTTGGTGGCAATGTGGCTGGACAAAAAAATCACCTAACGAGTGACACATTAATAACAAAGATTTCCCACGTGGACAAGTGAACGGCTTCGTGACAATTTGGACTTTGAGAAAATAAATAACGTTGGACAAATGAGAAAAGAAATGGCCGACCCTTCGCATTTTTAAAAAGAATCTCTTCCGATTTGCCCAGCATTTTGGGACATGCCATTGCCGCACACTCCACCCACAATCCAAAGCAATGGCAAGAGCCAAATCCACCACACAAATCAGATGTATAGCACAACGGGCTCCATCTTAAGAATACGTGTCCTTAAATTTGCTATTTTTGACCATGTCAACTTTAATTTCTGGATTCGAATACGACATCTTCATCTCTTATCGTCACAACGACAACCGAAGCGGATGGGTAACGGAGTTTGTGAATGCGCTGCAGGAAGAACTCGCTTCTACGATCAAAGAGCCCCTTTCAATTTATTTCGATAAAAACCCACACGATGGCCTGCTCGAAACTCACAACGTGAATGACTCGCTCAAGGACAAACTGAGGTGCCTCATCTTCGTCCCCGTTATTTCTCGCACGTATTGTGACCCTAAAAGCTTTGCCTGGAATTATGAGTTCGTAGCATTTTTGAAAACTGCCGCAGTTGACGCTCATGGTTTAAAAGTTCGCCTTCCCAATGGCAACACGGGCAGCCGCGTGTTGCCCATCCGCATTCATGAGCTCGATGCCAATGACAAGCGGATAATTGAGTCCGAGCTGCAAGGCCCGCTTCGCGCCATTGATTTCACCTTTCAAACAGCAGGCGTAAACCGCCCCCTCCGCTCCAAAGAAGATGAAACGCAGAAGCTAACAGTACAAAACTCCTATCGTGATCAAATCAATAAAACCGCTAACGCCATTAGCGACATCATTGCCGGATTGCAAGGGAAAGAACATAGTGCCATCGCCACAGATACGGCCAACAAGACTACCCAAACCACAACTCAACATTATGAGCCAAAGCCAACGGCCAGGAAATTCCGATTACTTGCTTTTGATAAAATCACTGGCCTTACGCTGGCCCTTATCGTTGCTCTCCTGTCTTTTGTAGCACTTGCTGCTTCTCATTTTTCAGAAAAAGAGCCGGAGAGTAAAACGTACAAATTCACCATTCCACCCACGGAGAAAACAATTTATAGTACAGACCTTGGTGGTCATGTTTCCTTATCGTCCAATGGAAATTATGTATCATTTGTTGCCTTTGATTCTGTCGGTAATACACGCTTATGGATTCGTGCGCTCAATTCGGTGACAGCCGAAGTCCTTAAGGGTACAGAAGGTGCGGCATTTCCATTTTGGTCACCCGACAGCCGCTTCATTGGTTTCTTTGCCGATGGAAAACTCAAGAAGATTGCCGTTTCAGGTGGGCCTGCTCAAACCTTGTGCACTGCAATAGCGGGACGGGGTGGGTCGTGGGGCAAAGAGGGAACAATCATTTTCGGTGATAATACCAGGGCCCCTATTTCCCGTGTTCCGGAAACGGGCGGAAGGCCCGAAGCAATAACCAAGCTCGACACTGCGCGGAATGAAGTTAGTCACCGTTGGCCTTGTTTCATGCCCGATGGACGGCACTTTCTTTACACCAACCGCTTGAACTTAAGTGGATTGAGTGCTGAGGATGCCGTCTTCCTTGCCTCACTCGATACGACTGAAATGCCCAGGATGATTGTGAAGGCAAGCTCAAATTTTGAATATGCCAATGGTCATCTTCTCTTTGCCCAGCAGACAACATTGATGGCCAAGCCCTTCAACACAGAGGATTTTACAAGTTCGGGTGATGCCTTTCCTGTAGCGGAAAAAATTTATTTTGACGGCTTTACTTCCCGGGCGACATTTTCTGTTTCCCAAAATGGGGTCCTTGTTTATCAGACCGGAGCATCGGCTTCACGCACTAGGCTGCATTGGCGCGACAGAAGCGGCAAATTAGTCGGGACGGTAGGCAATGACGCTCCACAATATATATCCTCTCGCCTGTCGCCTGACGGGGAAAGGCTTGTAACCTCTCTTCCAGATAGCAATGGCCAATTGGATCTTTGGCTATTTGACACTAAGCGGCTGGTGTGGACACGCTTTACTTTTGATAAAGGTACAGACCGATTTCCGGTTTGGTCGCCAGATGGCAAAACAATTGCATTTTCTTCAGACCGTAATAAGCACAGCAACATATACCAACGCTCATCCAACGGAGAAGGAGCAGAAGAACTGCTGCTCAAATCAAACCTGGAAAAATTTCCGACTGATTGGTCGCGCGACGGAAAATTCCTGGCCCTCAATGCTTTTGACCCGAAGGGCGCTTTCAGTAATGATATTTGGATCCTTCCTATGACTCCCAAAGGTTCCAGCGATCGAAAACCATTCGCCTTCCTACAAACAGAATTCAGTGAAACCCGTGCAGCCTTTTCGCCCGATGGACGATGGATTGCCTACCAGTCAGACGAGTCCGGCAGAGATGAAGTTTACATTCGCCCGTTCCCCGGCCCCGGTGGCAAGTGGCAGGTTTCAACCGGGGGTGGAACCCGACCTCGCTGGCGTGGCGATGGCAAAGAGCTTTTCTATATGACCGGGAGCAATATGACCGGGAACAATTTCAGGCTTATGTCAGTTAACGTCAGGCTTGGCTCCTCCACCGTGGAGGTTAGTTCAGCTCAACCGCTGTTTGAAAATAGGATAACATCCGCTGGTGGTAAAGATTTGTATGATGTAACGCAGGATGGAAAACTATTTTTGGTTGAAAACAGTATGGGCGGGGGCGGTCAGGCACCACTAACAATGGTGATAAACTGGCCGGGAGAAATCAAGATGAAGTAAATATGCAAGATTGAGTTTGTTAATTTTTGAAGTTGCCTTCGCACACACATTGCCTGGCCACACTTGCAACCCACATCCAAAGCCAGTCAAAGAGTTTGCTCAGTGTAGTGTAAGTTGAGAGAGTAGGCAATGAAAATGCCCACCGCACGACTGAAATAAAAATATTTGTGTAACTAATGGGGGACGAAAGACTAGGCTACGAATGAAGTAAGGAGAAGGGCCCTACTACGCCCAATCGAGTAGACGGCCCCATCAGAATTAACTGATGGGGTGCGCCGTCCACATTTATCTGCCGAAATCCTATGCAGGCAGACCACGTTCAATCTCTAC
>JANXYC010000272.1 GCA_025350305.1 Cyclobacteriaceae bacterium
ACCGATCCACCAACAGCATCCTGGCGACGCAGAAACGGCCGGCATCATGGGCGGCATCTACAAAGAAATTTTTCGCCAAACCCAGAGTCAGAAATACGCCCTGCTCTCCCGCGATGCGTATCTCAACAATTTCGTCATCACCCACAGCCATTATACAGGCATTAACGCTGCTACCATGTCGGCCATTGCAGGCAAGTTTCAGAGAGGAAGAGAGATCGCGCAAGAGGTATTGACGGTACTTCCGGAATCATCTTCTGATTTTTGGGAACTGGCGACAAAGGCCGAGGCTAAACTTCTTAACAAAGACCCAAGGGCCGCTGCGGATTTATATTTAAAAGCCCATAAACTGGCGGGCTCCGATTGGGGAAAAATTAACATCGTGTACAATCAACTGTGGATGTTGAATCATTACATGCTGGTACCCGGCGAAATTCTCAAAGCTTTCAGTCCTCCTAACGTTGCGGTGCTCGTAGGTCATATGATTGATCATCCGGACCGGACTATCCCCAGGTTCCCGGTGCAATATGCTCAAACTGTAAAAGATACGCTGACGGGTATCGTTAAATCGCTAAACGTTCGAATTGGCTACACATCCCTGGCATGCGGCAGTGATATTCTTTTTGCCGAAGTCATACAAGAAAGTAGTGGTGAGCTCAATCTGTTTCTGCCTTTCAAAAAAGATGACTTCCTCAACACCAGTGTCCGGTTTGCAGGTGAAGAATGGGTCCGGCGCTTTGAGAAAGTGACCGAGGGAAACATCATCCACGACCTTACGCACGAGTCCTATCTCGGTAACGATGATTTGTTTTCGTTTCATGGACGCGTGTTGTTCGGGCTCGCCATCTTACGCGGTAGAATGTTGCATGCCGAACCCTATTTGATCACAGTCTTGTCCGAATGGGACCGCGCCTTGAAAGAGGGTGGCACCCGTGACTTGTTGAAACTTTGGCCTTTTCCGTCCCGTGTGCAAAATATTGATCCATCAAAATTTCTGAGCCCGTCCAGCACACAACCCGAAAAATCTTCTACCGATCATCCGACCGCACAGCCCGGCCGGCGTGTGGCGTACATGGCGGCAATTTCGTTTCAAGGCCCCATTCTCAATGAAGCGCACCGGCTGGCAAAAAAAATGGAAAGTGAGTTAGCACAGGAAATGATCGCGTTAGATGTTAAGGGGGAAACCGTGTATGCAGGTTTCACTTCCTCCTATCGTGCAATTTCATTTTGCAAGAATCTCATAACGGACATAGAAAGAAAAAGTCCGCAAACAAAATACAAGGTAGGCCTGCATGCTGGGCCTGTGGTGGTCCGGCAGCTGGAAGACAAAAAAACAATGACCGGCACTCATACCGGAATTCTTAAAGGGATCTTTGCACTGGCTGCACCCGGGGGTATTTATGCCAGTGAACCCTTTGCCGCTTCTCTTGTGTTGGACTCAGGTTCCTACTCTTTTATTCATACCGGCACCGTTCAACTAAATGAACCTTTGGGTGCACAGAATGTGTACCGGGTAGATTGGGCAGCAAGCAAATCCTAAGGAGGAGAAATTTATTTCCCACTGATCCCGTCCAGATGATCGGAAATAGTGAACAAGAAAGCCTCTTTCATCTGTCCCTATCACTGTTCGTCGGACTGGTCGTAATGTCAACCTCCCCTAATTGCTTATTGCGGATTGCCTACTTCTCTGAAGGTGGATGATTTGCTATGGCTTGACTAGTTCTTGGATCACGGACTACCTCACCACTACCAGTCTCCCACTACTTGTGGTTTGCTTTCCATTCATGGAAGTGGAGATACGAAACAAATATATTCCGGTGGGAAGGATATCGCCCGTTGCATCCAACGTGCTCACTGTAATTTCATTTATGCCTATATGCAATACGTTCAGCACTTCGTTTCCAAAACTCCTGACCAAACTCCCGGTTGATGAATAGATTGTCAATTGAAAATCCTCCGGGATGGAAGAGCCTGTTAATAAAATTTTAAAATAGAATTTATCTGTGGAAGGATTCGGTGAAACGGATTGAAGCGTGAATCTATTTTTATCCGTCACCACAAACGAAACTTCATACGGCAGATCACCGCTGGTATTGCCGCTGGCGTCGACCGCCTCCGCTTTCAAGACATATGCGCCAGTCTCCAGACCTTGGGGATGAAACGTTAGCTCAAAATCGGTGACTGTGGTCGCGGGTTTCCATGTTACATCGGGGCGCGAAAAATTAATCCGCTTGTACGGACAATTCTCCAACGCGCACGGATAACGCAGGAAAAGATTTACGCCGGTAGTATCCACCTTTAGCAAAAAATGATTTTGATCAATGACTTTCGCCACGATCATCGGTGAAGACGATACCACATCACCATTGGTCACATGCCTTCCGTCCACGGTCACATCCAGCACCGGACCACTGCGGTCGGCCTCCACCTGCAAATGGCCGTACAACGCCAGCACATTATTATCATAGTACATTTCAGGCAGCGCACGAGGATTAACAAAAACAGTGACATCGTTGGAGCCGGCTTTGCCCCCGGTTTTGACGGTAACTGAAAATTTTGAAGTGTCCGAAGGACTTGGTGGCTTGATTTTAAAAGTCCGTCGCTCGGTAGATCGTTGCTCGCTGGAAAAAACATCCACTTTCACCAGGAGGGAGTCTGTAAAGTTACGGGAAGAAATATTGGTAAAGCCATACGTTGCCCTCCACTCCTGCCCCTCTTGAAAGGATTCCGTTTGCTTCCTGCCAGAATATGTAAGTATTCCCTCCGCTAATGGCGTATACGTCACAAGCCACTTTCGCAGTTGCACCGGAGTAAGGTCGATGTCATCGTTCATTCGTAAAGTCAGTTTCAGGAATGGAAACATGGATGCATTAATATCAGAAAGTCCCGTGGTGTTTTTGAGTTGACTTTTCAGGAGTGTTTCATGTCCCGCAAGGTCAACTCCAGCAACCTCCACACCGTATTGATCATTGCCGGTTGCTTCAGTCACTTGCACAATGAGCTGTGACCACGCCTGAGCAGGACCAATCAAAACAGACCTTAACGACCCTTGTGAAAAGCGGCCGGTAATTGTTTTGCTCACGGATACTTGCTGCGCATCGGGAGATGACAAGGAGGGCCTGAAAACTTTTGCACTTCCCGATGGTGCACCTTTTCTTCCATAAATCACAAAAGGCTCACCGGCTTGCACGCCACTCAATTGATTGGTGCCGATACCCAATTGAGCCAGTTGTTGCTTTACGCCGATCGACCAGGAAGCATACCCGGCATCACCAATGGAGAAAATAAGTACGGAGTCGCTGGGCTTTATATTCTGTACCCATTTTGCAAGATCATCGGTGTTACCGGTTTCCAATTCAGTAGGTTTAAAACTATTGATCAACTTTGGGGCCCGGCCGCATGAACGAAGATCAGAAAAACTGAAGAGCAGTCCTGCGTACGGTGCGGTTGAATTTTTGTCAAACGCAATCAGGTTAAGCGTGTTGTTCCGGCAGGGCACCCCTTGCGTGGATACATTGTACTCTTCCTGATTGATTTTAAGCGACACCTTTGTAAAGGGAGTTGGATTTGCACTGCCAAACGTTATCAGGTCTATCGTGGATACCGTTTCTATAAATTTTAGCCGATTGAGCTCCGCGTCTTTTACGAGGCCTGCCGTTTCATCTTCCGATAATTGTGGAAACTTTGTTTGCGCCCAGCCCTCCGGACTATTTTTTATATGAACAAAAGAAGATGTCGACCATTCGGGACTCTCGCCTGGCAATGGCTTCTCTAGTTTTGTTCGCCAAAAGTAAACAAGCGAATCAGCAGGCAGCAGGGCAAGGGGCGCTTTGGCCACAACCTTTGCCGACACAAGTAGTCTTTTCAAAAAAGGACTATCAAAGGTTGCCGCGGTGTCAATTTCTATTTTGAATGAACGGGTGTCTGACAGCAGGTCTGTATTTTGAAACAGAAGATCGGTCGAATTTGTATTTATAATTGAGTAGGGTGACGGAAAAAGATTTTTCGTGCCATTGAGAGGAATTAAAAAGTTAATCGAGGCCGTGTTGTTGGTTTTAACCAATTCATCGATCGTCTTATCAGGATCGAGTGTTATCGCAAAATTGACATTGCCAAATTCATTGTTGTTTCTCCCTTTTTTAATTACGAATAGCAGCACATCGCTGTACAACACGGGGCTAAAAAGTGAATTGTATTCGATTGTAGAATTGTCGCTCAGCGTACGAACTACATTTATTTTCAATGGTCCATGCCGGGCCCTTCCAAAATTCCGCACCCGAATGCTGATCGCAAAGGAATCAGATTGTGCGGTTACCGATTTTCCATCCAGGGATACGATCGATACGGATCCATTGTTAATTTCATAATCCGGCTTGCTGGCACCAAAAAGCGGCATAGCCGGATCGCCCAGCAGCAGCATCTGCTGCACTTGTGTAATCGAAATCAGATTATTACCCGAAATGGCAAGGTACCTCCGGCCTACTTCCTTCTGCACTTCCCCAATTCCTTTCCTAATAAATGTCGAGTCACCAAATGCCACTGAATAAAAAATGTCGGAATACTGCCTTAATGTATTGCTGAATCCAAAATAACTATGCGCGATGAATGCTTTCGCTCCCTTATTGGGTGTCAGAATCCAATCTTCTCCAAAAGTAACGCGGTTGTCAAAAAAACGCCCCGCGTTGCAGCCGTTGATAAGAAAGCCTGGATATTTTCCGGCATTATTATAGCCTAACGTTGGATCACTAACGTAACCAATATCAATGTCAATAGTGCCGGGACCAGAATGGCCGAAGAAGGTGATCAAATCAAGTCCTTTGTTTACCTGGTCCTTGACGTTGATTAATTCAACATTCAACGTCTGCTTGGAAATGGTTTCTGCTTTACCACCGAGATAAAAGCTTTCGGCGGTTGCTTTAAAATCATCAACATATTGGCGAAAAATTACCGGCTCCCCTGCTTTGATACCCCCGCTCAGGTGGAGCAGGTCTTTTCTCCACAGATCGTTGAAGGGAAGCGCCTCGGTCTCTTTCACTTTGTTGAGATAGGCGGCAACTTGCAGGGCCGTACTGGCTGTGACCCGTCCCGTTGGCACGGCCGGTTCGTAGGAAGTTCCATTTAACCCGGCAGTGAAGGCCATGTCAGCGCCTGGCATTCCCGCAGAAGGCACGAGGTCGCGAAAGTCAGTGGGTGCCAGCAAAGTTTTGCGATAAAATCCCTGTGATACTTCAATCCCTTTGCCGATGAGGAACAGAAATTTCGGATGTCCACCATTAACGAGATATTTCATGAATTGATAGATGGCCCGCGGAGATGTCTCGCCATAATTGAATTGATTGTAGAGCTGGTCGATCGGTACCGTCAACGTATCATAACTTCCTCCAGCCGACGAGGCACGGTAAGCTGCATAGCTTTGCACAGCATCGCCGTACCCCAGCGCGGGTTTCATCAGTGATCGATGTGATATAATTATGAAGTTATGCAGCGATGGTGTGATGGAACGGAAGCTTACCTTTTGTAGGGTCGTGACGAGCGTGATGTTGGAAACATACAGTTTTCTTCCTGTGGATGTACCTGGAACAATGGTTCCGATACCGCCGGTGACCGGTGTAGAACCAATCAAGCCGATCGAATTTATATCCGTGATATTCCAGATTCTTGTTCCTGCCGGAGGGTTCAAAAATTCAACATACGATTTATTAAACGCGTTAGGAGGAAGGGTGAAGATTTTCTCCGGCAAGGAATTGATGTTGTAGTCTTGTGGAAAATTGATTTTTATGTACGAAACACTTAATTGGTTGCGAGTGCCCGTGGCAGAGAGTCGTACACGCACGGTCATTTTTCCATCCGCACCAATGTCGCTCCAGTTGAGGGGAGCATTAATCGTTAACGTTTCAAAACCGGTGAAAGAATAAATAGAAAGCAAACGCACGGCGCCACTATTTGCGCCCGCGTAAATTTCTACCTGGTGACTTCCCTCATCACGACCCACGAGCATGATTTCAAGTGGTGGCGAGCCGGCAGACGGCACGCCTCGCAGTAAATTATCCACAACAAAATCTTGCAGGCCCGTGCAGCCAGAAGGGCCTGTGCAAATAAGGGTTCCCGTCCAGCCTTCGCCTTTATCAAACGCTGTGTTTTGGATCTCGCCTCCCAGGGTAAGTCCGCCGGAATACTCATTCGAATAAACCAGGAGTCGCTCTTCCGTATGAAACGTCTCCTTTGGAAGTGACGAACTGTTGGTCTCAAAAAATGAACTCATCCGTTTGCCTTGTACGGGCAGCGGATTCCAAGTCAGGAAGTAAGCAGTGGTATCATTGTAGAGATTATAATAAGGATGCGGTTGCAAACCTGGCAGATACAGATCAGCATCAAGGGTACCATCATTCCGTTGGCCATAGAATTCAATGTAATCGGCCGGATCAAAGGTTGCATCTGCCTGGCCCTGAACGAAAATAGCTTGCTCGGTACCCCGGTGAAATAAATTTATTCTGCGGGGGTCAATTCCACCGATTGGCACACCCGCCGACTGCAGATCCGAATAGGATATTTTATAAATGCCGGTTTTGGCTACCGGTATTTTGTAATACGACTGGGTGAAGTTGATCCACTGATTAGAAAATTGGGCAAAAGTCGAATCCGGCCAAAATAGAGCTACACATAAACACACACCCACCAAAACCTGTCCCCTCAAAGCCATTTTGATTGAAATAATCCTTGTCAACAGAGTAAATACGACATTTAGGAATGATGTAAATGTGCGATTTCACCTGAATTTCCACTTTCTCAAAAATAAGGTAATGATATACAAATTCTCGGAGCCTTAATGAAGGTACCTAAGCCAAATTAGGCTTGGCTTCTTCTTTGGACTCTTCATCATTTTTTAAGCCAACGGATTTAAGATACTTTTTGAATTTTCCCAGATTCTGTACCGCAAATTTGTAATCTGTCTCCTTCAGTTTTTCAAAAGTATCAAAATCTGTAATTCCATTATATCGTGCGGTCTGTGAGTACTGATATAGTGCGTTGTATTCTCTCCAAGCGCCTTTTGTAATGGCCATTTTGGGGGATTGTCTATCAGGATTGATATTCCTCTCTATCTCATAATGGGTATCTCCAATGTCTATTCCTTTTTGGGCCGCCAAAGTCTTTAGATAATGAATGGCCTGATAAAATAGAACAGTTATTTTCCAGTCAAAAAATCGATCTGGAAATTCCGTGCAGATGCAGTCGTGGAATTTTTCATTGTGCTTCGCCTGCAGGATGTGATTTTGCACTCGGTTGGATGTTAATTTCGGAAGCACTACTGATTTCACCCATTAATTCAATGGGGACAAATTGAAAAAAAACTGGATACCTGGAATAGATGTCCAATTTGTTGTAAAGTTCAAAAAATTCAAAAATAGAGGCCCGATTTTCAATAGTGTCACTTTTTAACACTATCGAATAGTGTAAATCATTATTTGCGTTTTTCGTCAAACAGACATTGCGAATCAGTTCGTTCTTTCCAACGAAGAATTGTTCAACAATTCTGGAAATAAGTCCCCTCACTTGTTTGTCTATAGTTGACGAACTTTGGATAACACCCCGAAGCGGATCATTTAAGAACCGCTCAATATGTTCAGTAAGCGGTGTTTTTTCACCCACCTTGAAAAGCTCATAGCTTCGATCAGCCTCATCCTTCAGTCTTTCAAGGGATTCCTGCAAAAGATAAAGGATAGACTGAATTTCCTTCACTTTAGAATCGCTTTGAACTGTGGGTTCGCTCGATATGGTGCTTTGTTGAGGCATCAAAATTTGGCTATTTCGGTACTTTAGACCTGTTAAATTTAGCAAAGTTACAATACAGTAGGGAAATTCTTTCCGAAATTTCTATAAAGTCTTCGTGCTTTATGCGAAAAATCCCCCAAGGATAACCTGATTAGTTACAAACTTTGTGCCGTCCTAACAGTCGTTAGGTAAAATCGTTTAATTTCGAAGCTTTGGTGTAGATTGATATATCATTACCAATAAATTTCTCAACAGTACTTGGCCATACATAGTACTTTACCGTATAACTGCTGGAGCTCCTAATATAATAATAAGTGGATGTATGAATCTTGAAAACACACAAGTACAGATGAGGAAGGGGATATTGGAATATTGCATCCTTCACATCATTTCCAGGGGCGAAGTATATGCCTCCGACATGCTGGATGAATTAACAGCCGCCCGCATGATTGTTGTGGAAGGAACCCTTTATCCCCTCCTTACCCGGATAAAAAATGCAGGGCTGGTAGAATACAAATGGGTCGAGTCCAAATCAGGACCACCACGCAAATATTATAAGCTCACCGGGATTGGCTCACAATTCCTGAAAGGATTGAGCGACACCTGGGAGGAACTTGTACAATCAACCGAACAGATCACACAAAAATCAAAGACAATCGTATAATTTTTAAACCACACTCCTATCTTTTAGTTGAGATATGAAAAAGAACATCAGCATCAACATCAGCGGCATTATTTTCCACATCGAGGAAGACGGGTACGAGACCCTGCGCAAATACCTCGACTCTGTCAATAAATACTTCGCTTCATTCGACGACAATAGCGAAATTCTTTCTGACATCGAAGGAAGGATTGCCGAAATATTTCTTTCCAAACTCAATGACGGAAAGCAAGTGATCACGGCAGAAGATGTGAGCAACCTCATTGCAACAATGGGTAGCGTGAGCGACTTCAAGGCAGCGGAAGAACAGGAGTTCGCTGCCAGCGAACCTGCAGGGAAAACCACAGGGAAAAAGACGACCTCTTCCACTACTTCCTCTACTTCAAAACGACTCTTCCGCGATCAGAATCACAAAATTCTTGGTGGTGTTTGCGCCGGGTTTGGTCATTACTTTAACATCGATCCGGTGTGGCCACGATTACTCTTTGCACTGCTGGTATTGGGCAGCTATGGAAGTGTCCTGATAGTATATATCATTTTATGGATTGTCCTGCCGGTCTCTGCAGAACTTGAGGAGGAACCTACGGTGAGGAAAATGTATCGTGATCCCGACAAGAAAGTCGTAGGTGGTGTAGCAGCCGGCATCGCTGCGTTCTTTGGTTCAGACACTTCCCTGATCCGGTTGCTGTTTGTGGTACTGGCTATTTTCGGAGGGGTTGGCGTTGTCGTCTATATTATTATGTGGATCGCTCTTCCTGAAGCAAAAACCATTACAGAGAAAATGAGGATGCAAGGCGAAGCTGTCACGTTGTCAAACATTGAATCTACCGTTAAGAAAGGCCTTCATGAAAAAGAAGGAGTAGAAGAAAGCACCCTTACTAAAATCATTCTATTCCCCTTCCGTGCCATTGCCGCTATTTTGAATGCGCTCGGCAACGTCTTGGGCCCGTTGCTCCGCGTGATGGTAGATATTTTACGAGTAGCCATTGGTCTGGTCATCACACTGACCGGCCTTTCATTGATTTTCTCATTGATTCTTGGCTTCGGAATTTTGATTGGTTTATTCACGGCACCTAATTGGCAGCCATTTTCAGATTGGTATATCGCCTCTCCTAACCTGCCGCTCAATGCTATCCGCAACAGCTTCCCCTCCTGGATGGTGATTTTTACCTTCCTGGTGGCTTTCGTTCCAGCGCTGTTTATGCTATTGATCGGCAACTCGATTATAGCGAAGCGGATTGTTTTTCGGCCCATTGTCGGCTGGGCCCTGTTTGTGCTTTTCTTCGTCAGTGTAGCGGTTGTTAGCTTCAGCTTGCCCCAAATGATCTATGGGTTCAAAGAAGAGGGTGAGTACAAGGTTGAGCAAGTCTTTACCATCAATAGTAAACTACCGGTCTTCCAGATCAATGAAATCGGTTTAGACGACTACGATGTCACATCCATCACGTTGAAAGGTTACGAAGGCAAAGATGTTCGTTTAATTAAACGTTTCCAATCACAAGGCCCATCCAGAAAAGTAGCGGGTGAAAATGCGAAGATGATCGAGTATAATGTCGTCCAGTCAGATAGCGTCATCATGTTCGACTCTAACATTACCTTCAAGCAGGATGCCAAGTTCCGCGCCCAACGATTGGATGTGGATGTATATGTTCCCTATAACCAGTCGTTCGTGGTGGATGCAAATCTTTGGAGAATGATTGACACGCGGGTTGTGGATGTCAGGGATTACAGTCGCTTCTCGCTGAATCAGGAAACCCAGACCTGGAAAATAACTGACAAAGGACTTGAATGTGCTTCCTGTCCCGCACTACCAAAGGACCCATCGTTCAGCGCAAATGATCAGTTTGGCTTAAAGGACTTCAATTCAATTGACATGAAAGGATTGTTCAACGTAAGAATTGAGAAGGGCGAAACATATGCTGTTGAAGTCACTGGCTCTGAATCAGAACGGAAGCGCTATGATGTGTATGTCAACGGAGAGACGCTGGTTATCGAGTATGATGACAAACGCAAGTTTTTCTGGAAACGAAATTTATTGAATGATGACAGAATGAAAATCACCATCACGATGCCGAAACTCCGCGAATTGGATATCACGGGTGCCGGCAAACTTGATTTCAGGGGGTTTGATGAAGATGAAGTGGATATCAAACTCAAAGGTGCGATCGTCGCCGATGGTGAGCTGAATGCTAACACACTCAACGTTGAATTAACGGGAGCTTCGTTTCTTGATTTGAAAGGCGGCGGAAAATTCATGGAGGCTGATATTATAGGGGCCTCCGGCCTGCATGCGTATGGATATGAAGTCCGGCATTGCATCGTGGAGGCACGCGGAGTATCCATGGCAAAAGTGAATGTATCCGAAACACTTGAAATCACAAAAGGAGTCGCCAGCAGTGTGTCACATAGAGGAAGTCCGGAGGTAATTAAGCGTTAACGTGTTAAGGTGGCCAGGAAACTTAAACACCTTAACACGTTAACACTTTTAAACATTTCATTACCTTCGCTGGATGCAGGATCGTCTCCATTCTCTGGATTTCTTTCGCGGAGCCACGGTGGTGGCCATGATCACTGTCAATAATCCAGGAACATGGGATTCCGTCTATGGGCCGTTGCGCCACGCACCCTGGAATGGCTGTACCCCCACCGACCTGATTTTCCCCTTTTTCCTTTTTATCGTTGGTGTCTCCATTCATTTTGCATATCAAACCAAAAAGAAAGAAGGGCTCACCAAAAAGAATCTTATAAAAATTATTAAGCGCGCCGTAATCATTTTTCTGTTCGGATTATTTCTGGCCTGGTTTACGCTTCCACTGGGTCGCATGTTTGATGCCGAGCGATTAGCTACTCTTAGAATCCCTGGTGTGCTCCAACGCATTAGCCTTGTCTTTCTATTTTGTTCTCTGATTTATTTCAAGACCAATTGGCTTGGGCAAATCCGTATAGCCACGTTTTTGCTGGTTGCTTATTATTTGATGATGGTCCTGCTTCCGGTTCCGGGCTTTGGCCCGGCCAACCTCGAACCCGGCACAAACCTCGCTGCCTGGTCCGACCGGCTTCTGCTGGACGGTCACCTTTGGTCGCAATCCAAAACCTGGGATCCGGAGGGTGTATTGAGTACACTGCCTGCGATCGCCACAGGATTGTTGGGTACGTTGACCGGTCAACTTTTTCATGAAATTAAAAATCCCGCAGAACGGGTTAGCTGGATGTTTTTAATTGGTGGGGTTCTGATTTTGTCCGGTTTGTGTTGGGACATTGCCTTTCCGATCAATAAAGCGCTATGGACAAGCAGTTATGTACTGTACACTGGGGGATTGGCAATTCAAGGCTTGGCTGCGAGTCACTGGATTATTGACATCCACCATCGCCAATCATGGATAAAACCTTTTCTTTATTTCGGTATGAATGCCATTTTTGCATTTGTTGCGTCTGGCATACTGGTAAAGATTTTGCTGCGGATGAAAATAACTGACGGTACGGGGGATACTGAATCATTATGGAATTATCTGTATCAACATCTATATGCAAGCTGGCTGGAGCCGAAGATAGCCTCATTGCTTTTCGCGTTCACGCTTGTCCTGCTTTTCTATATCGTCCTTCGATGGATGTATGGTCGAAAAATCTTTATCAAAGTTTGAGCAATTCAGCGGCAGAATTTTGTAATTTCACTTCGATACGATAGGCCTATGAAGTACCCGTTTCTTTTCCTGCTCCTGCTGGGTTCATTTGCTGGTCTTTCACAAAAGCAGGGCTTGCATGGTCAGGTCTTTTGGGTGTCCGGCAACCAAATGCCAGGTCCAGAAGCCATTCTATCTCCCAATCAGGGTGCCGTTCGAGAGATTTTAATATACGAACTCACCAGTTTCAAAGATGTTACCCAAGTGGGCCCCTTCTTCCGCGACATCAAGACAAGAATGGTGGCCAGCATTGTTTCTAATCCTGATGGCACATTCAAAGTAAAGCTCCCTCCGGGGGCTTACTCGGTTTTTACAAAAGAGAAAAACGGCCTCTACGCCAACCTTTTTGACGAAAAGACCAATATCAACCCCGTTACCATTAGGCCCAGCAAGTATGCCTGGAAGACGATCACAATAGACTACGAGGCAGCGTATTAGCGTCTTTTTTCTATAATTTTTATAAGCCAAGCAACCTCGTTCATCAGGTTTGCATCTTATTGGCGAAACACTTTTAATGCAATTCCTGATTTACAGCGCGCGCGAAACAGAACTGATCGATGGTTGCAGGCGAAATGAAAGCACTGCTCAAAAGGCCTTGTATGAGCACATGGCAGGCAAAATGTTTGCGCTTTGTTGCCGGTATGTCAAGGACCGGATGGAGGCAGAGGACGTCCTCGTAACTTCTTTCACAAAAGTCTTTGATCGCATCGACCAGTTTGAGGGAAAGGGAAGTTTCGAAGGCTGGGTACGGAGGATCGTCGTGAATGAGGCGCTTTCCTACTTGCGAAAAAACAAAAGCATGTACCTGGAGACGGACCTCGCGGCTGCCGACCGCGAGCCTGACCTGAGCAACCTGAATAACCATCTCGAAGCGGAAGATCTTTTGAAGCTGGTAGCCGGACTGCCGGCAGGCTATAAGATTGTTTTCAACATGTACGCAATTGATGGCTTCTCTCACAAAGAGATCGCCGGGCAACTTGGAATAAGTGAGAACACGTCAAAGTCGCAACTCAGTCGCGCACGAACGTATCTGCAAACCCAATTGCTGGAATTGGAAAAAAGTAGTCATCCAAATCAGAAAGAACGATGAGCAAGCTTGATGAATTCTTTAAAGAAAAACTGACAGACCACTCCATTGAACCCCCGCCACTGGTCTGGAAGAAAGTGGAAGCGGGTCTTTCAAAAAAAAATAACGGAGTAATCTGGTTGCGGTGGGCGGCTGTGTTTCTGCTAGGAGCGTTGTTGCTGGGCACACTTTGGATGCAGCAGGAAGATACTTCTGCGCCGATGGCAAAAGATAAGCTTTCCCAGCCAGAAGGTGAAAAAGAAAATCAACAACCACCTCAGCCAGTCATTGCCGAAAAACAACCGGAAACCAAAGGTGTTGTCATCAAAAAGAAAACAAAAACAACCAGGACAAGCATACGCGTTATCCCGGCAGGAGTACAGCAGGCGGAGGTAAAAAAAGAAGAGGTTGATCAGGTAACGGAAGAGCGGTCTATTCAACCGTCCAAAACGAATTCAGTGGCGCAGCAGACTTCAAAAGGAATCATCTTGACTTACACTCTTGATGCGGTTATAACACCCGCTGTAGAAAAACCTGAGCCGGCTGTAGTAGTTGCTGCCACTGAGAAAAAGGGTAAGTCCCTTAAACGAATGATGGACTTTGCTAAAAATGTAAAAAACAGCGAATCGCCGCTGGGTGAGTTACGAATTAAAAAGGGTGAATTATTTGCCCTTGATTTAAAAAAGAAACCAACGAGTAAAAAATAATAAGTATGAAAGCACAATTGAAAATAGCAGGAATGATGGTGGTGCTGACCGGACTTTTTGCAACCTCCCATGCGCAGGCTCCTGACTCGGTAGTAATCCGGGTTGGAAAGGAAAGCCGGGTAATCTTTTTGATCAAAGACAAACGCGACTTGGAAACGATGAAACATTATAACTTCCAGGCTCTGATGGACGATATGGTTCAAAAACTGGAGAAACGTGATACGACTACATTGACAACACCTTCACGTGATTACCTGAAAGATTCTGCAGCATCCTCCGCTGCCGTAAAACCTTCTGAAAATTGGGATTGGAAGCGGGACCAGAATGACGAGGATGATAACGACAACCGCCATGGCCGGAGATGGAATCACAGAACGCATCATTCGTTCAACATCGACATCGGCATGAATAATTACTTACAGAACGGCTCTTTCCCGGATGCAAGCAACCAACTTTATACCGTCAAACCATGGGGATCATGGTATGTGGGTCTGAATTCGGTTTTGCGCACACGGGTTACCGGTAAGTTTTTTGTGGAATGGGGTGCTGGCGTCAGCTGGTATAATTTCAAGTTTGATAACGCCAGGGCATTCCTATCAAAAGATAATACCGGTGCTATTTTTTCAGAAGATCAACGGAATGTCACCTTTACCAAAAGCAAACTCACCGCCACCTTCGTGAATGCATCCATTGTCCCTGTATTGGACTTTGGCTCACGCCGCAGCAGGTCCGCGTTTTGGGATGATGATCACTCCAGATCCTTTCGCATCGGACTGGGACCTTATGCTGGCTACCGCATCGATAGCTACACTAAACAAGTGTACATTGAAAATGGCAGCAAGCATAAACCGCATGAGGGTGACAATTATTACCTGAATAATCTGCGCTATGGACTTCGCCTTCAAGTAGGGTTTCGTGATACCGACCTTTTCTTCAACTATGACATGAACGATCTGTTCACAGAAGGTAAGGGTCCCAAACTGCAGGCCTTTAGTTTTGGAATAACTTTATAAGAAGTAAACTTGGCGCATGAAAATGAGCGGACCTACCGGGCCCGCTTATTTTTTTGATAGAGGTCGCGATTGTTGAGGACCATATCGCGCTCGGCACCCCGAATATCCATGCGCCGGCAAAACGAGGAAGGGGAAGGCCACTGAATAACGGCTGCAATTGCAATCAGAATGAACAACCCGGTAAACATTGAATTAGCCGTGAGGTAAAATCCCACAGATGCGATCAGCCCGCAGGTGCAATACGTGGACAATTTCAGGAAGGTTAATGAATAGAATCCATCCATCTTCATCGCCAGTTCAATCCGTTTTTTTAAGCTTCTTATACGTACGTTGTACAACCAGTGAACGATCGTTAGGATTATCAAAAAAATAATTACAAGAGCCGATAACAAGAGGATTTCACTTTGCTGATCCGTTATGGCCTGCTCTTGATTACCCAGGTAGTAATACAAAAAAATAAACACGACCAACGGCAGCAGTAGGAGGATGAAGCCGATAGTCGTAAGTTTGTAAAAGTATTCTTTGATAGATTGGAATTTCATCCCGATATTTAATTATTAAAGGTAATAAGTAAAATGTAGATGGAGCCCGTGGTCAACCTAACCCGAAAAGAACAAGTCATCCGGAAGGCAGCAGAGCTCTTCCGGGAGAAGGGCTACGCTGCGTCTTCCATGCGCGACCTCGCGCAAAAGCTTGGGATTGAAGCAGCCAGCCTTTATTCCCATATCAAATCAAAAGAAGAAATCCTTCAGAGTCTATGCTTTGACATGGCCACGGAGTTCCGGAAGTCACTCGATGAAGTGGAACGTAAAAAAGGTCCCGCCAGCGAAAAACTTCGCCGGGGCATCGTCGGACACATCCAGGTAATGGCCAAGGACCTGACGGCCTCTGCGGTTTTTATGAATGAGCATCGCCACATGAGCCAACCTTTCCTTCGCGAATTTCTCTTGCTTCGAATCAATTATATCAACCGGTTTAAGGATATCATCGAAGAAGGCATCAACTCCGGTGATTTTAAAGATTCAATCGACAAGAAACTTGCCGTCATGACACTCTTCTCGTCTCTCAACTGGATGCCCCAGTGGTATGATCCACACAGCAATATTGTGCCCATCGACCTGGGCCAGAAACTCGCTGACATGCTTGTGAATGGAATGAAGAAGTAAGTGTTCAATACCAACAGCTTGGATTCCACGAATCATTTCACCGATGCTGCTATTCCTGCCTGAACTCCATCCATAGCCAAATTCATCAAATCAAGCACCTTTTCTTCCGGCTCTTTGTTACCTTTGCAATCGGTTGAATCATTAAAATTATGTACGGAGGCGGAAATACCTTTGAAGGCGTAAAAACCGACAGCGTAGCTAAAGAAGACCTGGTGAAGTTGGCGGAATTTGAGGCACGCATTGCACGGGGTGAGAAAATTGAACCTGCCGACTGGATGCCGGAACTCTACCGCAAGCAGCTGATACGCATGATCGAGCAACATGGTCACAGCGAGATTATCGGTGCCTTGCCGGAAGGAACATGGATCACCCGGGCGCCTGGTTTTAAGCGGAAAATGGCGCTTATGGCAAAAGTTCAGGATGAAGTCGGTCATGCCCAATTGTTGTACAGTGCAGCGGAAACGCTTGGCAAATCGCGTGAGCAAATGATTGATGACCTGATCACTGGCAAGTCCAAGTATTCAAATATTTTTAACTACCCTACTTTCACCTGGGCTGATTGTTGTTTTATCTCCTGGCTGGTGGATGCCGGCGCAATTGTCAATCAACTGGCCAATGCCAAAGGAAGCTATGGCCCTTACTGCCGTGCACTGGAACGAATCTGTGCAGAAGAGTCGTTCCATCTGAAGTACGGCCATCATTGCGTGATCTATCTTGCCGCCGGCACTACAAAACAACGGCAGATGTTTCAGGAAGCCCTCAACCGATGGTGGCCACCCATGATGCATTTCTTTGGGCCGTCTGACAAAATTTCAACTCACACCGAAGTGCTGATGCGCTGGAAAGTAAAAATGGGGACGAATGATGAAATGCGAAACCAGTTTCTTGACATGTATGTGCCGAAGATCCGTGAGCTTGGCTTCACGATTCCCGATCCTAACCTGAAAAAAAATACCACAACGAATAAGTGGGAATACACGGAGCCCGACTGGGAAGAATTTAAACGTGTTATCAATGGCGGCGGTCCATGCAATAAAGAACGGCTGGAGGTGAGAAGGATTGCGGAAGAAAGAGGCAAGTGGGTGCGTGAGGCGCTCAAGTCTTCAACAACTGCTTATGTCACTCCCCTGGCCTGATATGGACTCACTTGATCCCCGTGTACTACGGTTGCCAAAGGTGGGAGAGCCGGGTGTCGTTCAGCCAAAAGTTGCCCTCGACCAATTCGGCTCCTTTGAGGTCTTTGTGCAGCCCAGGGAAGGAAAACCTTTCCAGCACGAAGGCATCGTTCATTCGCCGAATATAGAATTGGCCTACGTTCTGGCAAAAGAAACGTTTACACGGAGGTTTACCTGCACATCCCTGTATGTTGTCGAAACACGAAACGTATTTGTCTCACCACTGACGGATGGAAATAGAAACGTTTACGATTTGATTGCGGCGGTGCCAGCCTCTGGGGAAAAAGAAGATTATGAAGTTTATCATCTTCAAAAGCGAGGCAAACAGCATGTACATGTTGGAAGTGTCAAAGCGGGAGGTCTGGAAGAGGCCATGAGTATGGCAAAACTAGCATTCAACGCAGGAGGAATTTACAATGTCTGGACTATCCGGCATTCCGATATCCGCTTTACGAAGCCTGAAGAACTTGATCTTTGGACGACACTTCCGGAAAAGCGGTTCAGAGATGCAGCTGACTATAAGGGCGGAGATAAGCTGAAGAATTTTTTAGAAAAGCGAAAAATGCTGTGAATTGAGTAACCGGCAGCAAATTATTAATTGATGAATTGGCGCGTGTATCAGCGGATTTTTGAAGTAACAGCCGTGCTGGCAATGATGACCGATATCATTGTGATGAACAGAAGAAAATATGAATGAGATCGGATTAAAAGAGTTGCTCTATAAAATGGCAGACGACCTGCTGATCCTCGGTCATCGCAATTCAGAATGGACAGGTATGGGGCCCCTGCTGGAAGAAGACATTGCCTTCTCTTCGATGGCGCAGGACAAGGTGGGTCAAAGCCTTGCACTCTACACAATCCTTCATCAACTGGGTGAACAGGACCCAGACACCGTGGCGTTCACCCGCAATGCCGGACAATTTCACAATTGCATACTGGTGGAATTACCAAACCAGGAATATGATTTTAGCCTGATCCGTCATTTCCTTTTTGATATGGCCGATGCATTACGATGGGAAATGTTGACGCAATCTTCCTACGAGCCGTTGTCACTATTGGCAAAAAAAGTAAGGGGAGAACTTCGCTATCATACCCTTCACGCCACTACCTGGATGAAACAACTCGGCTCGGCCACCGAAACAAGTATCGCGCGACTGCAACAATCGCTCACCACAGTCACGCCCTTTGCGCTGGCAATTTTTGAGGAGTCTCCGTACGAAAAAGAAATAATTGAGTCCGGGGTTTTCGAAGGAGAAAAGGTATTGATGGAAAAATGGAAGTTAAAAATAGCAGACGTCATTTCACAAACCCAACTCATGCTACCCGACTGGAAAACGATCACGCCCATGCTGGGGGGTCGAACGGGGAAACACAGTGAGCACCTGCAACCTATGCTTGAAGAAATGAGTGAGGTGTTCCGTATTGATCCTACGGCAGAATGGTAACAACAAAAAAATGGAAAAGACAATAAAAGAGCTACAGCAGATTATCGATACGTTTAGTCAGAAGATTTCAGCTATCCCAGAGGCTGAGTTTTCAGCTAAACACGCTCCAAACAAGTGGAGCAAGAAGGAAGTACTTGGGCATTTGACTGACTCCGCCCAGAACAATTTGCGACGATTCATCTGCGGACAGTATGAAACAACTCCTCCGAAAATAGTGTATGAACAGGATTTCTGGGTACAGGCTAATGGTTATCAGGAAAAGAGGTCATCGGATGTGATCTTGTTATGGAGGTTGGTCAACGACCAGATCTGTTCAGTGTTGCAAACGATGCCTGCCTCCAATTACAACCGAATGTGTGATACGAGCAAACAAACGGAACAATTTCATTCTCTTCAGTGGCTGGCAGAAGACTACGTAAAACATTTGAAACATCATCTCAACCAGATCATTCCCGGTTCCTATGATATTATTTATCAATAAGTATGACCGCACATACGCTTACCACCGCCGATATTTATGCCTGGCTCGAGGAAGTGAAAGATCCCGAGATACCCGTACTATCGCTTGTTGATCTGGGAGTGATCACGGGTGTGTTCATGGAAGGCGACCACATAAAGGTGGAGATGACACCCACTTTTGTAGGCTGTCCGGCCATGGATTTTATGAAAGGAGAAGTGTTGGACGTATTAAAAAAGCACGGTATCAAAGACGCCGAAGTTGAAATCAATTTCAAGCATGCGTGGAGTTCAGATAATATCTCTGAAAAAGGAAAACTGGCGCTAAAAAAATACGGCTTTGCTCCTCCCCCGCCAACGTCAGAGATTCTCACCGACCTAAGCATCCTGGAACATGCAACCTGTCCTCGTTGCACCGGCACAAATACGGAAATGAAATCGCCATTTGGCCCGACCCTGTGCCGGTCGCTTCATTATTGCTTTGATTGCAGGGAAGCATTTGAGCAATTCAAACCGGTGTAGCGCTTCATTATTCCTTCCGGAAAACTAGTCGGGGTGCGCTTAGGTATTAGCCATCACGGATCTGACAAAACATCGCAGGGCTGGTCCAAAAAATTATGAAGGTGCTGCCAGAAAGTCAATTCAGGTAAATGGGTATTTTTAATTTCAAGGAATTTTCGGTCTGTGACGATCGCGCAACCATGAAAGTTGGGACGGACGCCGTGTTGCTGGGAGCATGGGTGGATATCTTCCTGGCAAAAAATATACTTGATATTGGGACGGGTTCGGGTATCATCGCGCTTATGATTGCACAACGCACCGGCCCGGATGTCAAGATCGATGCCGTTGAACTCTTGGCACAAGATGCGCAGCAAGCTTCTGAAAATATTTCAAACTCTCCGTGGCCTGGAAAAATTTCAGTTTCCAACACAAGCATACAGGAATTTTATCCTGGAAGGCACTATGATCGAATCATTTGCAACCCTCCCTATTTTTCAAAAAGCTTATTGCCGCCCATTGACACAAGAAGCAAAGTGCGACATGATACTGCGCTCACGTTGGATGAGTTGTTGGCGGCAACCGGTCGATTGCTTTCACCGATGGGAAAGTTGTCTCTTATTCTTCCATTTGCAGAAAGCAAGGCATTCATTCGAAAAGCCAATTCAAAGGGCCTTTTTCTTCATCACTTGACGAAGTTTTTCACGCGTCACGGGAAGGCACAGGAACGTACTCTTATGGCGTTTGGATTTACGACAGACACGCTTCGGGAAGATTCATTAATCTTATATCAATCCAAAGGCCACTGGACGAAAGAATATCGAAAACTCACACAGGATTTTTATTTGGATTAATAAAACCCGTCTATCAAATTTTTTCGTGTTCTATTACAGCATTTCCTTAAACTTGCCGTTTCAATTTCAATGCAGTCAAGCGTTTTCACTTACCTGATCATTTTTTTTCTTGTGGCCCATGCTGCTTTCCCCCAGTCGTCCGGCTTGCACATTAAAAAAGCACACGGTAAAATAATCGTCGATGGAGAAATGAATGAACCCGACTGGGAGACGGCCGAAGTGGCCAGCCAGTTTAAGCAGTTTTTTCCTTTCGATTCTTCCTACGCCAAAGCCCCGACAGAAGTCCGCATCACGTATGACGACCATTTCATCTATCTTTTTGCGGTCATGCACAATCTTGGCCCACGGAAGTATGTAACACCTTCCCTCCGTCGTGATTTCCGGGGAGAAGCCAACGATGGTTTCTCCGTCATTATGGATACGTACAAAGACCGGACGAATGCATTCCAATTTGGCGTCAATCCGTATGGTGTGCAACGTGAAGGTCTTGTTTCAAATGGGGGTGCCAACAGCGAGGATCTCTCTTTTACCTGGGACAACAAATGGTACTCGGAAGCAAAAATTCTTGGCGACAGTTGGGTATGCGAGATGGCCATCCCTTTCAAGACGATCCGATATAGACATGGACTGAGTTCCTGGCACATTAACTTTTACCGGATTGACAGCGAATACACGGAGCGCTCAACGTGGTCACCCATCTCGCGAGCGTATCCGATTGTAAACCTTGCCACGATGCGGGAATTAATCTGGGACCAACCATTGTCTCATCCGGGAGGAAATGTTTCAATCATTCCCTACATCGCCGGGAAGTCACAGCAAGATTTTGAAAACGGAGGATCCGCTGACAATAAACCGGATGTCGGAGGGGATGCGAAAATTGCCGTCGGTCCGGCGCTCAACCTGGATCTTACGGTCAATCCGGATTTCTCACAGGTGGAAGTTGACCAGCAGGTGACCAATCTCAATCGCTTTGAAATCTTCTATCCCGAGAAGCGGCAGTTTTTCCTGGAGAACGGCGACTTGTTTGCCAACTTCGGATATAGCAACATGCGGCCTTTCTTTTCACGCAGGATTGGAGTAACACGTGATCCGTCTACCGGCCAAAATATTCAGAACCGAATCTATGGTGGTGCACGCCTGAGCGGCAAAATCAATAATAATTGGCGGGTAGGCTTCATGACCATGCAGGCCGCTGAAGACAAATCCATCAATCTACCCTCGATTAATTATACTGTGGCTGCCCTTCAGCGCAAGATATTTACGCGATCCAATGTGGGGCTCATCGTAATAAATAAGCAAGCCCTAAATGACACAGCCTATAATCGCCTGATCGGATTGGAGTACAACCTTGCTTCCCGCGACAACAAATGGACTGGAAAAGCCTTTTACCACCGCTCGTTTGATCAACTTAAAAAAGACAGCACGTATGCAGCTTCGGCACAGTTCACTTATCAAGTACCCAATCTTGAAATAGATTTTCTTGCTCAGGACATCGGGGCCAATTACAATCCTGGAGTCGGGTATGCTCCGCGAACACGGTTCAAACGAATTTCGCCCGAACTGTATTACAGTTTTTATCCCAAATCAAAAATCATTAACAATCACGGGCCAGGCACTGACATAGATGTGATCGGGAATGATTTGTATGGCATCACCGATTGGGACGCCAACCTGTGGTACAAAATTACCTTTCAAAATACAGCTCAGTTTTTCATGCGAATCCGAAGGGATTATGGCTTGGCTTTTTTTGCTTTTGATCCGACCTTCCCGGCCGACCGTTCGAAAGCAGTTAAGCTGCCCGCGGGTTCATCGTATTATTGGAATTCTGTCATCTTGAATTACGCGTCTAACGCGCGAAAAAAATTATTTTTCACCTTTCAGTCCCGCCTCGGTCAATATTATAATGGTGAACGGCAGAATGTCGATGGGTCGATCAGCTACCGCATTCAACCGCATGCTGTGATCTCCATGAATTTCACGTATAACCGCATCCGGTTGCCTCAACCATACAACAAAGCAGACTTGTTATTGCTTGGACCAAAATTTGATTTCACCTTTTCGCGCAAAGTTTTCTGGACGACCTATCTGCAATACAACAACCAGATCAACAACCTGAACATCAACTCCCGTTTGCAATGGAGGTTCAAACCTGTTTCCGACCTTTTCCTGGTGTACACCGACAACTATTTTGCCGAGACTTCCTCTCACGACCAGGTCTTCTATGTGGGCCAACCCAAGCTCAGAGCGCTGGTCATAAAGCTTACCTACTGGATAAATTTATAGAGGATGACAGCGATCAAGCCGGGTGGGTATAACTGCTTGATGGACCACCCCAAGACAAAATAATTGGCACCCCAATTCGTGCCGGTTTTTCATAGCCTTCTTGGTTATAGAATTAATTCCACTGATTATCAGTACGTTAACATAAATAAAATACATGTTTAAACATATATTTGAAAATCCTCGTTACTATTGCAAACCAAAATTATAATTATGAAAAAAATTAACATGCTCGCAGCGTTTGTCCTGATTACAGGAACCGCTTTCTCTCAAACCTGGACCGTCGACAAAGCTCATGCAAAACTTGGCTTTGGCATTACCCACATGATGCTTTCGGAAGTAGATGGCTCTTTCAGAAACTTTGATGCCACGATCACATCATCAAAGGATGATCTGTCTGATGCAGTATTTGAATTATCGGCCGATGTTGCAAGCATTGACACAGACAATGAAAACAGGGACAGTGACCTGAAAAGCGACAAGTATTTTGATGCCGCCAAGTTTCCAAAACTTTCTTTCAAGAGCACATCATTCAAGAAAGCTGAAGGAAATAAATACAAACTGAGCGGCGACCTTACCATTAAAGGTATAACCAAACCAGTTGACCTGGATGTGGTTTTGGCTGGTCCCGTCGAGCATCCCAGAAGCAAGAAAAAAATGATTGGTCTTAAAGTTTTGGGATCTTTCAAACGCACCGACTTTGGAATAGGTGGTCCTGGTGGAGCGATGTTAAGCGAAGAAGTTCTCCTCATTGCTAACGGAGAATTTGTTAAACAATAACGGAATATCAAATCATTGAATAAGCCTTGTCCGAATGGGCGAGGCTTATTCATTTTTAAGGCTTACGTGTGCACCCTTCTTTGCATGATGATGAAAATTGAAGAGGAAATAAAACAAGCCAGGTTTAAGAGTGCTTATCAAAAGGTAGCCCTGAATCTCATCTACACAGCCAACTGGCTGGAGAGTAAGCAGCAGAATTTCTTCAAACCATTCGGCATCACCTCTTCCCAGTATAATATTCTTCGCATTCTGCGGGGACAGCATCCCAACAAGATTTCAGGAGTGGAAATAAAATCCAGGATGCTGGATAAAAATTCGGACATCCCCCGCTTGCTGGACCGGTTGCTAAAGAAAAACCTCATCACAAAATCACCCAGCTGCAGCGACAAACGTGCTGCAGACATCATCATTACACCAGAAGGATTGGACGTGTTACTTCAAATCGACTCCCACATTGATGATTCGGAAAAAAAAAATATCCGTCTGTCAAAAGAAGAGGCTTGCCAGTTGAGCAATCTTTTGGACAAGTGCAGGGGTTAATCTGATCTCTCCAAAGTACTGCCTACCTGACCGTGTAAATAGCGCGCGCTAGCACGACGGTATCGATCAGGCACTACCATTGAAAGTCCTGCCGAGCTGGTGGAATAGCAATCGGAGTGTAACGTAAAACAGCGAGGCAGCTTCTTCAGAAGTTCGGTGTACCGGGCCGCGGAGGTACCTCGCTGGCGCTCGGTAGGACGATGGTGTATCGAGCAGGATCACTGCGAGTGAAAGTCCTGTCGAGCCGGGAGAATAGCAATCGGAGTGTAGCATCAAATAGCGAGGCATCTCCTTCTCAAGTCCGCTGTACCTGTCAAGGTAAAACTACTAACCTCTTGAATAAGCTTCTTTGGGCGGCCATGGATCAATAATACTTGCATTTAAGAAATCCAACACTGGGTTTTCAGCTTTAATAAGTACCAGCTTTTTATTTCTACTCCATCCTTTTATTTCCTTTTCCCTTGCAATAGCATCTCTTATATATTTAAAGCTTTCCCAGTGAACTAATTCATAGCAATAGTATTTCCCTGCAAAGGTTTTTCGCTTTCCTCTATTAAGATAATGTTCAATAACACGCTGCCCCAAATCGTTGGTGACCCCCGTGTAAAATACAGTCTTTGAAGGATTTGTCGTGATATAAATAAAATATTCTCTCGTTCTCATTTGTGGGCACAAATTTGAATTCAAAAATCTGAATATGTGCCAAGAGTCTTTCAGGAAAACAAGATGATCTGATCGTCAATTCCTGACTGGCGGGAGAAATAACAATGGAAGAGGGACGATGGTGTATCGAGCGTATAAGTCCTGCCGAGCTGGTAGAATAACAATCGGAGTGTAACGTAAAACAGCGAGGCAGCTTCTTCAGAAGTTCGGTGTACCGGGCCGCGGAGGTACCTCGCTGGTGCTCGGTAGGACGATGGTGTATCGAGCAGGGTCACTGCGAGTGAAAGTCCTGCCGAGCTGGGAGAATAACAATCGGAGTGTAACATCAAATAGCGAGGCATCTCCTTCTCAAGTACAGTGTACCTGCCGCGGAGGTAGATTCAGAAGTACGCGCTTGGCTGCGGAGGTATCTCGCTGACGCTCGGTGGGATCACGAGAATCAAAAAAAACCCGTCCCAATAGGGGACGGGCCTCTCACGCTGCAAGCAGAGCGTTTAGTAACGATAGTAATCCGGTTTGAACGGACCTTTTATATCCACACCAATGTACTTGGCTTGTTCGGAAGAAAGCTCTTCGAGTTCCACCCCGATTTTCTTCAGGTGAAGGCGGGCTACCTTTTCATCCAAATGCTTCGGTAGCATGTGTACCTTGTTCTCATACGCTTTTGTATTTGTCCAAAGTTCAATTTGTGCCAGTGTCTGGTTGGTGAATGAATTAGACATCACAAAGGAAGGGTGTCCCGTACCGCAACCCAAATTTACCAAGCGGCCTTCGGCCAGCAAGATAACCTGCCGTCCATTCTTCAATGTGTACAAATCCACCTGAGGCTTCACTTCATCTTTTGATGCATTCTTATTCAACCACGCCACATCGATTTCATTGTCAAAGTGACCAATGTTACAAACAATGGTCTTGTCTTTCATCTTCTCAAAATGGCGACTTACTATAATACCGTGATTACCTGTAGCGCTCACTACGATGTCAGCGTCTTTCACAGCGTCGTCCATTTTCTTTACTGCAAAGCCGTCCATTGCTGCCTGTAGGGCGCAGATGGGGTCAATCTCCGTCACAATCACGCGGGCACCGGCGCCGCGAAGTGATGCTGCCGAACCTTTGCCAACATCTCCATAACCAGCCACCACAGCCACTTTTCCAGCCATCATTACATCGGTGGCCCTGCGGATAGCGTCCACCAAAGATTCCTTGCAGCCATACTTATTATCAAACTTCGACTTCGTCACCGAATCATTAATGTTAATGGCCGGCAATGGAAGTTTGCCGTTGTTCATACGCTCAATAAGGCGGTGAACACCGGTGGTCGTTTCCTCAGAAATGCCACGGATGCCGGCAATCAATTGTGGGTTTCGATCAAGCACCATATTCGTCAGGTCGCCACCATCATCTAAAATCATGTTGAGCGGCTTGCCATCTTTGAACGCATACAACGTTTGCTCGATGCACCAGTCAAACTCCTGTTCATTCATACCTTTCCAGGCAAACACGGGAATCCCGGCTTTAGCAATCGCAGCAGCTGCATGGTCCTGTGTAGAAAAAATGTTACAAGAGGACCAGGAAACTTCGGCCCCTAATTCTTTGAGGGTTTCGATCAACACGGCGGTCTGAATGGTCATGTGCAGGCAGCCCGCGATACGTGCCTCTTTGAGCGGCTTGCTGTGGCCAAATTCGTCGCGCAGCGCCATCAAGCCCGGCATTTCGGCCTCAGCCAATTTGATCTCCTTTCGGCCCCAATCAGCCAGTGAAAGGTCTTTTACTTTGTAGTTGAGTTTCTCGGCTACCATTGTAATTTTTGTTGTTTTCTGTGAATAAGGGGTCAAAGGTAACAAGAAGGTTTGTAAAGTTGAACTATTAATCCTTCGGTTCGTGTTCCAACTTAAATTCAATCGAATGAAGAAGACTGAAATCCAAATTGAGGTGGTATCGGACGTAGTCTGCCCCTGGTGCTATATTGGTAAAAGAAGAATGGAAAAGGCAGTGGACCAATTGAAAGATCAATATGATTTTAAAATCACATTTTCTCCTTTCGAATTGAACCCGGAAATGCCACCGGAAGGCAGCGATCAGAAAGCCTATCTGTCAAAAAAGTTCGGCGGAGAAGAACGCTACAATCAAATCATCCAACAGGTTTCACAGCTAGCCGCGACAGAAGGATTGAATTTTGATTATAGCAAACAAGCTGTTTCTCCCAACACTCGCGATGCACATCGGATTATCTGGTATGCCAAACAGGAAGGTAAACAGCCGGCCGTAAAAGAAGCCTTCCTGAAAGCGTACTTTGAAAATGGAATTGATCTATCGAAAAAGGAAAACCTCATCCAGATCGCTGGCGACGCGGGCCTTTCGACAGAAAAAGTAAAATCGCTACTGGAATCCGCTGAAGGTTTAAAAGAAGTTGAACGATCCGAGCAGATGAGTCACCAGCGAGGGATCAGCGGAGTACCGTATTACATTATCAATAATAAATATGGAGTTTCCGGTGCTCAACCTTCAGACATTTTTGTCCGTACATTCCAGGAGATTGCCCAAAAAGAGGATAATATTGATGTCGAATCATTTCTTTAACAATTCCCCTTGTTTTATAACCGCCGTCCACACGCTAATCTTGCCGTTATCCATCCGATTCCAGATGGGTGTGATAATGCCTGCATGAGCCGCAATGTTGATGTACTTACTAAATGATTTTGAATCATCAGGCACGAACGGGGTCTCGCTGATTTTCCTTTCTGTAAATGTATTACCACCATCCGTCGAATAAGCGAGATAGACATCGGTTTGAAGATTATCATATGCTCTGCGATCATAATAAACTATGTAAATATTGCCGGTCGTTTGATCTACCGCCATCCATGGCAAGAATTGGTGTTTGCCAGGGCCGTCGGTGTTGATTCGAATGGGTGTGGTCCAGTTGTCTCCGCGGCTGGTGGTGCGGATAAACCAAATGTCGGTATCGTTTTCTCCGTTCTTCTGATCTGCATAAACAAGATATAAACTTCCATGCGCCCGGCTTTGGCTGTTGTCAACCATCAAGACTGGCATACCGTTGCAGTGATTGAGTCCAGGGATCGCCATCGACCAGCCTCCGGATTGTTTGGCGATTCCAAGGTCATTCGTAAGCCATGTTTTTCCGCCGTCGTACGAACGGTCAAAGAAAATAAATCCCTGGTTGGCCCAGGCAACAAAAATTCTTCCATCCAGCGCCACAGCCGGCACCGCACCTATTGCAGTATTATCATTGTTAGCACAATCGCCTGGTGTCTGACTGATTTGTGCTGGTTTGTCCCACTTGTTACCTGCATTGGTCGACATGCTAAATAAAATATGGGACTGGCAATTTTTTTCCTCTGATCCATAGGTATCGTATTGTGTCCACGCAGTATAAATAATTTGTTTTTTTGGATGTACCGCAGGCCATTGCTTATCCTGGTCTTTTGGAGGATTGTTTCCGATGGATGCACCTTTGCTCCACACCTTACCTCCATCTTCTGATTTCTGACAAACAATCCTGTCCAGCCAGGCATCGTTTCCCTGCCCCAATCCGCCAGGATCGGAGCGATGAAAGAAATAAATATCGCCTTTAGCATCGGAGATCACCGACGGATTGCCAAAGACACCAAAAGGAGATGTGAGGATCGATTCAGACCATGTAAGGCCGCTGTCGAGTGAGTACACGGAGCGGTTTGGGGTAATCCCGGCTACAATATTGCCAGCCGTTTTGTGATTGATGGTAATGCTGGGATCCAGTGGTGGAGCAACACCTTCTGCCTCCTCTGCCAACTTTATGTTTTTAAATTGGGCGGGTGCTGTCATGCACGCCAGGCAAAATGAAATGATCAATAAACCCCTCATACTACTTCGCTTGTTACGTAGACACCATAACTCCTTAATCCAATACCTTATGATTCAAATACTTACACCACTTTATTATCGCGCAAGCTACGTAGTACTCAGTAACGCTTCCCCAAATTTACAAGTACTTTCCCTTTTTCAGGTATTCCGCCCAACGGACATAACCGTTGGCATTCAAATGTAATCCATCCGGGGTGAACTGTTCATCCAACAAATTCTTTTTATCCAAAAAATAGCTGTGGATGTCCACATAGGAGTACTTTAATACTTCGCTATATTTTTTTAACTGTCCATTGATCTCTAAAATGTTTTCCTGTTTTGCGAATCTGGATGGAAAATTTTTAATGCCGGGGTTTACCGGGAGCAGGCTGTGTACAAAGAGTTTGGTGGAGGGTGAAGATGTTCTGATTCTACTAACGATCGCAAAAATATTTTCTATAATTACATCATTGGAGATATTCCTGGAAAGGTCATTGACACCAATCAGCAAGAATATCTTGGAAGGTTTGCGTTTCATGATTTCGTCTAAACGGTGCAGCACACCAAAAGTATTATCTCCAGAAATTCCGCGGTTGATCACGGACGAGTCTTTCAGCAAACGTCTCCAGTTTCCACCTTCAGTGATACTATTTCCAAGGAATAAAACCTTACCCGTTACTATAGGCTCCTTCTTAAATTTTTCCAGCCGTTGCGTATAATGCTCCGGCAGGTTCGGGATTGTATCGTACGATACCTGGGAAAAAGCATTTAACCCAGCAACCATACCCACCAGCACAAGCAATTTTTTCATAGCTGTCATTTTTTCACTCCTTCAATTTTGGTATTCAACTTCTCTCCACCTCCAATTTCCACGACAGACGATCCATAGACCCGTATTTCCGATTTTATAAAATCCCCGGCATCAGCCTTGTAAATATTTTCGACATACTTCTGCGGGTTACGGTCAATATAAGGAAACCAGGTGCTGTGTATCTGAATCATCACACGATGCCCTTTCTTAAACGTGTGAAGAATATCTTGTAAAGCAAATGCGACATCCGAAATTTCCCCTGACTTAAAAGGCTCTGGTTTCTCAAAACTATTGCGAAACCTTCCACGAAACACTTCATGCCGCACAAGTTGCTGATACCCTGCCAGGACGATATTAGCCGGATTGTGCTTATCATTTGGTGTATCTTCCGGATAGACATCAATCACCTTTACGATAAAGTCTGCATCCGTGCCGGTCATGGATACTTTTAATTTAGCAGCAATCTCTCCTGCGAGTGTCACATCTTCACTCAGCGGTCCAGTTTGGAAAGTAAGTACATCGGGTCGTTGGGAAGCCGTACGCTGATCATCCGTCATAAATCGCCGTGGCGTAAATACCAGACCTTCTGTTTGTGATGTGTATGCTACCGGGTGGGCTGGGTCGCTCATGTATTCAAAAACCGCATCCGTTTTTGTTGGAACATTAATAGATAACATACCACCCTCCCCAAAATATAATTTTACGGGCGGAATTTCCTTTGGAGGCCACACGGTAAATTGCTTCCATTGCTTGAGGCCGCAGTCAAACATGTACGCTTCTGGCAAATCGGATTGTTTATTATCTTTTAGAATGGCGTTAAAAAACTTTCGTTCGATCTCACGCTGATAGAAAGTAGAAATACTGTCACCAAAATAAATGTGGTTAACCATCTGGTGGCCGGTTTCCCGCGACCAGTCACCGTGACTCCATGGCCCCATGACAATTGTATTGGTGGCACCCGGACTAGTATTTTCAATTCGTTTATAAATATTGAGCGGGCCGTAGAGATCCTCCGCGTCGTACCACCCTCCTACCGTCATGACGGCATGTTTCACTCCGGTCAGGTGCGGCAACAAGCTTCTTTTCTGCCAAAACTCATCGTAGTTGGGATGGTCGATAATCTGCTGCCAAAAGAAATTATCGCCGTGATACTTTTCGGTTGCATTCTTAAGCGGGCCCATACTCAAATTAAACGCATAACCGTCCTTTGGTTGTTGTGAGTAGAATCGTTCAATTTTATCTGTGTACCAACTCTTGCTGGTGGGAGCCTCATGCTGATAGCCAAAAACTGCAAATGCGGCCAGGTAGCTTTGCAAAAACACACCCTGGTGGTGAAAATCATCAAAGAAAAAATCAGAGATAGGTGCTTGTGGTGAAGAAGCCTTCAATGCAGGATGAGCATCGGGGATACTGGCGGCGGCATAAAACCCAGGATAGGAAATACCCCATTGGCCCACCCGTCCATTATTACCGTTGATGTTTTTGGTCAGCCAGTCGATCGTATCCCAGGTATCGGAGGATTCATCCACCGCGGTTTTGTTCTTCCGGTCGTTGCCAGGAATATTGGGCCGCATGTTATCAAAGGTCCCTTCCGACATCCATCGGCCCCGCACGTCCTGGTAGACAAAGATGTACCCATCGTGCATCAGAAATTTGGAGGGACCCAACCGGTTTCTGGGAAATTTTGTTGTGCCGTAGGGCGCTACACTATAACAGGTGCGCTGCATCAAAATAGGATACATTTTGGATTTATCCTTTGGCACATAAACGGCTGTAAAAAGTTTTATCCCGTCGCGCATCGGGATCTGGTATTCAAATTTGTCGTAATACTGCCGTGCATAGACAGAATCTGGTACTTGTGCCCAAACCGTTGCCGGAAGGCATGCAAAACAGAAGAATAGGATCTTTTTCATTTCGGATAACATTATGGTAGCGGTAAGGTACTGAGCCCTTCGTGTAAATTCAACGACTTTGGAATGCTATTAATTGATTGGTCAAACAGTGAACCCAGGATTACATTTGAAATACGTGGGGAAAGTAAAACTCCTTTTGACAAGCCATGGTTATCCACGGATGTGATAACCTGAAAATTGAAAAATTATTCTCACCTTCTGCCCCGGAAAATGAAAGAAGTTTCAAAATATACACTCCAGGTTGGCATAGCGTTAGTCATTGCCAACATGATTGGTACAGGAGTGTTTACTTCCCTGGGATACCAGGTTGGACCCTTGCCCTCCGGGTTTGTTATCCTGATGTTGTGGCTCTTGGGTGGCGTGATTGCACTCTGCGGGGCTTTTACGTACGCAGAAATATCTACCACCCTTAAGCGATCGGGAGGAGAGTACTACTACCTCGGCGAGATTTTTCATCCAGTGTTAGGCTTTATGAGCGGATGGATGAGCACGTTGGTGGGATTTGCCGGGGCGATATCTGCCGTGGCGCTGGCGATCGGGTCGTATTCGTCAGTGCTCTTTAGTGTATCTGAAAAAGTTGTGGCCATAACCAGTATTGTTCTCATTTCAGGCATCCATTTATTTGGAGTAAAAGCGGGTGGAGCGGCACAAACACTTTTGACTGGAATCAAACTTTCCCTCATCGTTTTCTTTTGTCTGGCTCCCTTCTTTTTTTCCGAAAATTCATTGTCCGGAATAAGTTTCCTGCCGAAGGCCGGCGACCTGGATTTGATTTTGACTCCTGGTTTTGCTGTGTCACTGGTTTTTGTGGTTTATGCTTACACCGGATGGAACGCCGCCGCTTACATCGCTGGAAATCTGGAAAACCCGGCAAAGAATTTACCACGGGCCCTTTTGATCGGTACAATTATCGTAGTAGTTGTTTATCTGGCATTGAATACCATGTTCCTCTATACCGCCACGTTTAGCGAACTCGATGGACAAAATGATATTGGCAATATTGTTGCCATCAAACTTTTTGGGGTGGAGATTGGAAAAGTCTTTTCGGCATTGTTTAGCATTGCGCTTCTTTCGACCCTTAGCGCCATGACGATTGCCGGGCCGCGCGTCACGGAGGCGATGGGCGAAGATTACCCTGCCTTAAAAAAATTCTCCACCCGCAACAGGTTTGATATGCCTTACTGGTCGATCATCCTCCAGGCCGGATGGTCGATTTTCCTGGTGATGGTTAGCTCCTTCAAGGAGATCATCCAATATATATCCATCAGTCTTTCTATCTTCTCGATGCTGACCGTAGCGGGGATTTTTATACTACGCAAAACACATAAAGACCGGCCGTTCCATCTGCCCTTCTATCCATTTACACCGATACTATTCATTATTGTCACCTGCTGGATGATTTACTATATGTTCCGGGAAGATCCTAAAATAATTTTCTACTCACTGGCTACTATGATTCCGGGTGCGATCCTTTATTTTAGCGTCTCAAAATCCAAAAAACATTGAAAGCTAACCTTGGTCTGCTCTTACTCGTTGTCGTTTGCGCCTGTACTACCAGAAAAGAGCAAACTTCCCAATCCGTGATGGACTCCCTGCGGGTCCTTGACAGCATCCGTAAAATTCCACCGCCTGAAGTCGTCAAAAAAGATATAGCTCTTGAAGCACTGGGCCGATACATTGCCGGGCTTGATCAAACCGACTCAACCCCCTACGCTAAACTTCAAAAGGAAGCCCCCTGGAAAAATTACAAATCATCAACTGACTCCAGCTGGAATCGGTTGTTTAGTGATCGGCTTGGAAAGATGCAGACCTGGCAATCTTCAAATCTCGCCGCTAAAATAAATGATTCGCTCAGCGTTTTCTATCCCTTTTCCGGACCGGATTTTCTTCACGCTTATTACTTATACCCCACGGCAAATGAGTTTATTCTGGTGGCGTTGGAGCCCATCATGGACGCTGTAAAGCTCGATACACTCAACAGTACTGTCCGCAATAGTTTTTTGGACAGCCTTAGTCACTCGCTTCGTGATAGTTTTAAAAAAAGTTTTTTTGAAACCAACAATATGCGGGAAGATATTAAACGCGTAAAAGGAGTGTTGCCCCTTCTTTATTTCTTTGTCGAACGCACCGGCCATGAATTGATAGGACAGCAATTTTTTTATGTGGATTCCGCAGGCTCCGAAACACCGACAACGATTGCCAAACTTTACAAGCACAAAACACCCGGTGTAAAATTGGAACTCCGCGATCGGCTGACACATGAATTAAAACAACTCTATTATTTTAACATCAATATGCTGAATGATGAGTTGAAAAGAAGGCCCGGTTTTGAAAAATTTATAAAGCGAAAGAAACCCTTCAATACATTTGTTAAATCCGCTTCCTATCTTATGCACCGAGCCTCGTTTACCGAGATAAAGCGATTGATCACAGCAAATTCGGAGAGCCTTTTCCAGGACGATACTGGCATCCCATACAGCGAATTCAAGGGCAATTTGGGTTGGAGTATTCAGTTTTATGGCGACTACAAAAAGCCCATAAAATTATTTGAAGCGCGATACCAGCCGGACCTCGATTCTGCTTACAAAGCTGCTGCCACAAAAGAACCAATTCCTTTCACGTTAGGCTATCATTACGGTTCGAAAGATCATAACTACATGTTGGTGAGGAAATCAAAGACCTCCACTCCCCGTTAACAAAAACCTTTGCTAATCCTAAAGCCTGTCCTGAAATAGAAATTTTTTAATCTCGTCATCAATTAACATTTATCATAAATGTCAGATCAAAGTCCGACTCTCCATCCGCTGACGTGGAGGCGTTGGACTTAATACCGGGTTGATGCTTAAGCAGAACTCTGAATGAATTGCTGCCGGAGGAGGGCGTTGATGCCGTGGTCCACATCGTGATCAATCCAACTGGCCTTCCGTTCTTATCAACCGATGCACCATAATTAACTGGATCATTGCGATTGTCAATGTTCCCATCTCCCAAGGGATTTGAAAACAAACCGGTGTTCCAGGAAAAGAAAAATTGGTGCGCATCTCCCTCCGCTTCCACTTGTTTGCTCACATTGTAGCCGCTGTCCGTGGGTTTGTATAATCCATTGACCAGTTGAATAGTAAGCGTGTACGTGGTTCCCTTCGTCAAATTGATTGGTCCGTCAACTTTAATGTCTTGTGCCCCGATGTTGTCGGGATCGGTGGCGGTTACAACTACTGATGACCCCGAAGAGCCACCCGAAGGAGTAAATGTAATCGTCGCCCTGGTGATCAGTTCTGGAATATTTTCCGGAACTGGATCTTTCTTCTTGCAGCTGATTAACAATGCGAGCGAGCTAATGACAAGTGTGGCCATAAAAAGCCAGGATGGTTTTTTCATAAATTATTTATGCAACATAGTTGCAAATATAAAGAATAATCCTTGAAATCGTTTCCGCAGAAATTAAAAACTGTATTTAAGAGCCAATGAAATGTTCCTTCCCAAGTCATTGGCATAGTAGCGCATCCGATTGGTGTACTCGCGGTAGGCCACATTTGTCAGATTGTCGACGGAAATGCGGACGTCAATCATTGACTTTTTTATTGGCTTTGAAATACCGGCAGAAAGGGAAATCAGTCCATAGCCTGCCGGGGCTGCAACAAAATCAAAATTTCGATTGTCGGTGGCAAATAAGTCAACGCCTTGTGCCTTTGCATCATTGATCTCCCGTACGGTGACAACCCTGGGTGCGCGACTTTGATGGGCTACATATTTCACTCTTGCTTCCAGGAAAAAATTCTTCAAGGCATTCATGGCAGGTTGATCATAGCGCAAGGAAAGCTCGTAACGGTTCGAAGGAATAAAAATCAAATAATCACTAAGAGTTTCATCCCTGGCCTGCAACAATGAAACTTTGGAGTTGATCTTGAAATGCTTGCTAAGCTGATACACCAAAGAAAGATCACCACCCAAAAAGGACGCGTCCGTTTGAGTGTAACGGAAATAAGGAAAAATACCACGCAGGTTCTGGGTTACCCCGCGAGGTTTTAAATAGATGTAGTTGAAAATGTAATTCATGTAACCTGAAATTTCTCCACTCCATCTATTATTCTGAAACCGATATGAATTCACCCATTTCAGTGCTTGCTCAATTTTAAAATTTGTTGTGCTGATATCGTTCACCTGATTGGTGGTCTCATCCAGGAGTAACCCAAATTCGATGGCGGCGGCACTTTGGTGTGTGCCCAAACTGTACAATTCTGCCACATTGGGAGGCCGCCAGGCGCTTCCTAATGTTGACGTGAAAGAAGATTTTTCGTTGATCGTGTACGTGGTGCCGATGGTGCCGCTGACGTTATGAAAATTAAGCTGACTCCGGAAAATTTGGTTGCTGAAATCGAAACCCACGACCTTGTAAAACCTAAAGTCATAGCGGGCACCGGCTTCCAATTCCCATTTCGCCAGAGATATTTTTTCAATCCAAAAAAGCCCCGCTGAATAATTGGTGAAATTTGGAATGAAAGGAATGGTTTGAGTGCCATCAATTTTTTGATTGTCCTGCATCATCCCATTCAGACCGCGGCAACTCACGCGATTTTTCCCAAATGTCTTTTCCCACTCCAGGTCGAGCGTGTGGGTGAAAAGTTTATAACCCAACGCTGGAACCTCCTTCAACGACCCTTTGCGAAAGTCAAACTCCTCGCGTCGGTTGTATTGAAACCCATATTGAAAATTATACCGATTCCCACCCTTTATGAGGTGGCCGTTGAGTTTAAAAAGATCATGGCTTACTTCTTGTCTTGGTTGCAGAATGGCGTAGGTAAAAGGCATTGTGTACTGGGGAGGGTCGCGCTCCAACGCGTTGGCCAGGTCTTCTGCACTTCCTACCGCCGAGCCACGCAGTATGCCAATCGTTGTGTTGAAGTGACTGTAAAAAGCTTCGAAACCTTTGCTTACCTGGTGATATCCAATGGATGTCGAGTAATTCATTTCAGTAAAGCCGGTATTGGAAAGGTTATAGTTGGACGCATGTGAGTCACCCGATTTTTTTCCAGTGCCTTGGAGGCGCCAGCCCCAGCCATGGTGATTTTTTATACCCCCTTCCAACATGCCGGAAGTAATGCCGGCCCACCCGTTGCTGTTTCCAATCAAATTAAATCGTCCACCCAGACCAGGTGTAGTTGGCAATTCTGCCGGGTTGACAATTACCACTCCGCCAAGGGCATCGGTTCCGTATTTAATAGCACCTGCATCTTTGATCACCACAATATTTGAGGCGATGAATGGATCGATCTCGGGCGCATGCTCTGCACCCCACTGTTGACCCTCCTGACGGATGCCATTATTCAAAATTAAAATACGCTGGCTGTGAACCCCGTGAATCACCGGTTTGAAAATGGCGGGGCCTGATTGGATCGAGGCTATACCCGTAATATTCCGCAAGGCTTCGCCCAACGTTTTCCCATTGACCTCCTCTAACTCCTTGCCTGAAAGTTGGCCATAATTGGAAGTAGCCGAAATCTGTTCGGCTTTATCTTCCACGACTACTTCCTTTAAAATTTTTTCTTCGGGCTGAAGATTAACAAATACAGGATCCTGTTTTTTAGTGTTAATCTTCACCTGTTGCGTGATATAACCGAGGAATTTTATTTCGAGGGTATAATTTCCCGGACAAAGCTTGTCAAATTGAAATGTACCTGTGACATCGCTTACTTTTCCGGTTTTGTTTTGGATAATAACGATGGTGGCGCCAGGCAGCGGTTGATTGTTTTCGTCGAGAATTTTACCCATCACAGCCATCGAACAATCCTTTTGCCCACGGGAAGGCAAGGGTCCAAAAAAATAAAATCCCATAAAAAGTAAGAAATACAACCTCAATGCTATGCAACTAAGTTGCAAATATAAACATTTGCTAATCCAAACCATCATTTTCTCGCGTCATTGGGCGTCATTGGCCGTTGAGGAGAATACTCGTCAAGAAAATTTTTTAGATTAATCTAAATTATTATTTTTGTAATTCTAAATAAATTTAATGTGACTAACCGATATCCAGGCATCCGCATATGGACCATTCTCTTCTGTTTGTTGACGATCGGTCTCATCATTTCTTGTGAAGGCCTGTTTCCGAAAGCCACGCCTGACGATCAAATTCTTGATGGGCCGGTGAAAGGACTTAATGAAACTGAAAACCTGCTGTTTCTCCGAGGAGACAAGGCTTTCAATGGAAGGGTGTTTACAACCGAAAATGGACTGGGTCCACTTTTCGTTGCAACTTCATGCGGCAGTTGTCATCCCGGTGATGGGAAGGGTCACCCTTTTACTACCCTCACGCGTTTTGGGCAAGTTGATGAAAATGACAACCAATACTTGAGCATGGGCGGACCTCAACTCCAAAACCGGGCCATTCCTGGGTTCGTTCCTGAGCAAATACCAGCCGGTGCCACCTTTTCTAAATTCACGCCTCCGGCAAATACCGGACTTGGTTTTTTGGATGCTGTGAGCGATGCTAATATTTTGTCTTGGGTAGACACTAATGATGCCAACGGTGATGGTATCAGCGGCGTACCAAACTGGATTAGCATGAAAAATTATGTTACGCCCCGCCTTGGCAGTGTAGAGCAAAACGGAAAATACATCGGGCGATTTGGAAAGAAGGGGGCGACCTATGATCTACTTCAGCAGACAGCGACTGCCTACAATCAGGACATCGGAATAACATCTACTTATGAGTATCTGGATACGCACACGGGGGTTCAATTTGATCCTGAAATTTCCAATGAGACTATTAACGATGTAGTCTTCTATCTCAAAACTCTTAAAGCACCTGTTCCAAGAACTGAGAACAGTGAAATATTTTCCGGCAAACAATTATTTACAACGATCGGATGTAACAAATGCCACCGGCCTGAATGGAATACCGGCACGAGTTCCATTGCTGCATTATCGAACAAAACTTTCTATCCCTATACGGATTTACTACTGCACGATATGGGGCTGGAACTTGATAATGGATATACGGAAGGTTCCGCGAAAACTTCAGAATGGAAAACACCTCCTTTGTGGGGTCTAGGCCTTTCTAAAAATTCGCAAGGTGGTCTGTACTATCTTCTGCACGATGGAAGGGCCCGGAGCATTCAGGAAGCCATTCTTATGCATGGCGGCGAGGGCTTGCAGAGCAAAATGATGTTTCTTTCACTGTCGGAAGATGAAAAAAAGAAGTTAATCCTTTTCCTTGAAAGCCTTTGATTATGAACAGACGTGAATTCGCAAAGCAAACTTGTATCGGGTGCCTTAGCGGTGGACTTCCGTCCACAGTTTTAGCTGCCTGCCAGTCCACACACTATGTAAGTGGAACTATTGAATCTAAAGGGCTTTCCATACCTACGTCAGAATTCACTTATTTCAAAAATAAAAAACTAATTGCCCGTCAATTCATTATTGTGAGTCATGGAAAATTAGAATTTCCGATATACCTCTATCGGATTTCGGACAACGAGTACAGCGCGCTCTGGATGAAATGTACACATCAAGGTTCAGAGTTGCAGGCTTCCGGTGATCATTTGTATTGCTCCAGCCACGGAAGCGAGTTTGATAAAAAAGGAAACGTCAATCAAGGGCCGGCAGAAAAAAATCTTCGTTCCTTTCCGGTTTCTGTTAATGACAATGAAATTATTATTGACCTAACATGAGGATGACAAGCCTTAAACTACTGGTGCTTTGTGGCTTGTCACTCGTGAGCTGTGACTCCTTCGCGCAGATTGATTCCACGTTATTAAGACGGACATCGAAAGACACTACCAAGATGCTCTTAAACATGGACGCGGTGTACAATCGACCATTTCTTTCGGTTGGAAAATCGCCCGTTTCAGTAGGAGGATATGTGGAAGCTAACTGGCAATATTTTGGGACGAAAGGTTTCACGGAAGGGCATCAATTCCAAATGAGAAGGCTCACGCTCTTTGTTGCCTCCGGCATTTCAAAACGTATCAAGTTTCTCTCCGAGATTGAATTTGAGGACGGCACCAAGGAAATAAACATTGAATTCGCATCGGTCGATTTTGAATTTCATCCGTTGCTAAATTTCAGAGGTGGTGTTGTTATGAATCCTATCGGTGCATTTAATCAAAACCATGACGGGCCCAAGTGGGAGTTTATCGACAGGCCTGTCTCCGCCACACAACTGCTTCCCGCAACATGGAGCAACGTAGGCTTCGGATTGTATGGGAAATTGTACAAGGAAAACTGGGTATATGCTTATGAAGCATACCTCACGAATGGTTTTGATGACAAGATTATCAGCAACGCACAGAATAAGACTTTTCTTCCTGCCACAAAACAAAATAGAGATCGGTTTGAAGAAAGCTTTAACGGTGTACCACTTGTGACCGCTAAAGTAGCCTTGCGAAACAAACGCATCGGAGAATTGGGACTTTCATACATGGGAGGCGTCTTCAATAAATTTCAGTCAGATGGCCTGATATTGGACAAAAAACGCAGACTGGATGTTTGGGCGATCGATTTCAATACCGTCCTTCCATTTTTTAAAACATATATCAAAACAGAATGGACACTCATCCATGTTGATGTCCCTGACACGTATGGACAGCAGTTCGGGAGGAAGCAAGCTGGGGGTTTTGCGGATTTCATTCAGCCTGTTGCAAGAAGAAGTATTTTTGGTTTTGAGCAATCCGTTATCAACGCTGTTTGCCGGCTTGAGTATGTTGATTGGAACATTGGTAAGTTTTCCGAGACGGGCGGCAACATTCGCGAGGACTTTTTTTCAATCGTTCCAGGCGTAAGCTGGAGGCCAACGTCTCTGACTGTTATCCGGTTGAACTACCGTTATAATTGGCGAACCGATATTTTAGGCAACCCACCATCGAAAACAGCGGGTTTTCAGTTTGGGTTTTCGTCTTATTTTTGAGAATTTACTAACTAATGCCGGGGTGGTCAATCTAATACTGATTAGTCCTTTAAAAAAATTTATACCTTTACCACACCAATGCGGAAAAAACTTCTAATCGCTTATGTGTTTCTGTTCTCCTATGCCGGGGCAGTTGCACACAGCGTTGTGCCGCACCATCATCACCAATCCCAGGGTGAAGCAAAAAAGCATCACCATCAGGATCATACCAATCCATCCCACGACGATAGTTCAAAAGAAGATCAGGGAGATGAAGGGCACCTTTATTTTATTAGCCACACAAGCAATGCTGATGTCGTGGTTAATCATGTCTCAATAGACAATCTTGTGAAAGGCAACGTTCAATTTGCCACCCTTCTCCCAGAATCGATAGTTTCTTTTTCTATAGCGGATCATAACATTTTTCATCCTCCGATGGGTGATCGAATACCGCCATTACCCGTTTTCTGCTCCCGCTCACTACGAGCACCTCCTTCTTTCATTATTTGAAGAACCTCTTCAGTTAGGTTTCTGGCTGCGCTTTGTATGACGCGGCAATTAATTTCATTTATTCCAAGTTGCTAATGCAAAATCTACTTCCTGATTGGGCGCCTAATATTCATCCTATGCTGGTGCATTTTCCGATTGCCCTGCTGATCACAGCCGTGCTTTTGGATTTCCTTTATCTGATATGGAAAAAAGACTGGTTACACAATTCGGTAATGACGCTGTTCATTTTAGCTGCATTGGCCAGTTTGATCACGTATCTCAGCGGCAGACAGGCCGTTGATTCCGTTTCTGTACCCATGAATGCTGAGTTGACAGCCAGTTATCATTCCGATTGGGCGCTGTATACACTGCTATACTTTAGTATTTATACCTCCATCCGGGCTTTTCTCTTCTGGAAAAAATTAAACAAAAGGTTCATCGCAATTCTCTTATTCCTGACAGGACTGGCGGGCTGTGCTCTATTGGCAAAAACAGCAGATCTCGGAGGAAAGCTGGTGTACAAATACGGAGTGGGCACAAAAAAAATAAAGTGATTATTTCTAAACGAAGCTATTAATATTTCTAAATCATAATTCATTTAAACACAGAGCTAATGAAAACTTCAAAATTTAATTTATCCACAATGAAAATCATAGCGCTGGTACTTTTTCTGATTGGGACCATGAGTTCTTGTGATACCAAATCTTCCAAGCAAGAGACTACTGAGCAAACTGAAAAAGGGAAAGCAGCCGAAGGACACGAACATGACAGTATAGAAACCAAGAACGCTTCTCATGATGAGACCTCTGGGAATGAAGGTGGCGCTGACTCCATTATGTGGATGCCATCGGACCAACCCTTCTCTGGACGACTGAAACTTGTCGAAGGTGATGCAAAAATGTTGAACATGACAACAAGTTCAGATAGCGATGGCAGCAAAGTACTCAACCTGTCACTTTCCGGAGAAAGCATACTGCTCCTCTTTGATGATACGTTTGAAAATGTTGGCGCAAACTTGCAATTCAAAACGGATAATTTTCAGGGGCAAGTGGCCATTGTACACCACTACATGGACATCGCTGATTATGATTACCTGGCACTAACAAATTCTTCCATGCAGTTGGGAAGAATGGAAAAAGGAAAGAATACTGTCCTTGACAAAAAAGCTAATAAAATGCCCAATGATTGGTCAACCATGCGTTTGTCTGCTGCCGGAGATCATTATAAAGGTTCGCTCAATGATAAGCTCATTAACCATGGACACGCAGAAGCAATGGCAGCAGGCCGGGTGGGTATATTAATAGAGGGCAAAGGGAAAATAATATTGAAAATGATGGAAGTGGTCAAGCTTTCAGAATAGCAATCACATTGATCTTACCGCAATGAAATAAAAAAAATATATACCGGTACAATTCGCCTATTTAGAATTAAAAAAAATTAGACAAATGAAACGAAGAGATTTTGTGAAACTTTCCGGAACGACAGTTGTTTCGGCCATTGTTATACCCCCTGCCCTGCAAAGTTGTATGGCTGGTATGAAAATGAACATGGGCAGCAGTGTTGCCGTCAAGGAGGGTTCTTTTGATGTTGGGTTGCCCATCCCTTCCGAAGTTGGCACAACTGCGCCTTTGGCAACTAAGTCAAGTACCTTTGCTGTGGTCAAAGGAAAATCCACCGCTACCTTAACCTATCAAAGCAATATCCTGGGGCCTACCATCCGCGTCAATACTGGACAGACTGTAAACGCTGCATTGCAAAACAACCTCAGCGAAGAGACCAATATTCATTGGCACGGCTTGAAAGTGCCCGCCAATATGGACGGCCATCCGAAAGACCTGGCTCAGGCCGGAGGTTCCTTTAATTATGTTTTGCCCATCAACCAGAGGGCTGGAACTTACTGGTATCATCCGCATCCGCATAAAAAGACAGGCAAACAAGTTCATGCCGGCCTGGCCGGAATGTTTATTGTAAACGACAATGAAGAGGCCGCCCTTAACCTTCCTTCCGGGGATTTTGAAGTTCCCCTGGTAATCCAGGACAAGCGGTTTAGTGGCGATCAGTTGTCTTATGCCCCGACTATGAGGGAGGTAATGACCGGCTACTTTGGCGAGACGGTAATTGTCAATGGAACGGCTTCACCCGTTTTAACTGTCACTACCCGCTGGTACCGTTTCCGCATACTCAATGGCTCAACTGCACGCGTTTACAACCTGGCCCTAAAATGCAATGGACGCATTCCGTTTCCCGGACAATAACCCAGGTCTGAAAAAATCGAAGAAACCGAATAAGCAATAAGCTTAGAATGAAACTGCAACTTTACTTCCTGTTGTTAATTCCTTTTTCCAGTCTGGCGCAAGGCATTCATTCCAAACACATCAGTAAGGTCAAGGATTCATTACTGCAAAAACCAACTTCATACAACTATTCTTTACAATCACGCGAGGTCAATACGGGAACGGCTTACAAAGGGAAAAAAGTCGAATACGATTTGTATGTCAGCGATACCCTGGTAAATTTTACTGGCAAGCACCGCCATGCCATTGCTATCAATGGACAAATTCCCGCTCCCATTCTTGAATTTACCGAAGGTGATACCGCCATCATCCGTGTGCATAACTTTATGAATATGGAAACCTCCATTCACTGGCACGGAATACTATTGCCCAATAAAGAAGATGGCGTTCCCTATTTAACCACATCCCCTGTTGAACCGGGTGAAACTTTCACATTCACTTTTCCACTTATTCAAAGTGGTACGTATTGGTATCATTCGCATACCATGTTGCAGGAGCAAAGCGGCTTATATGGTTCAATTATCATTCATCCAGCTCAAGCAGAGCCTGTGTTGAAGGAATACGTATTGTTATTGTCAGACTGGACCGATGAAAATCCCCACCAGGTTTTGCGTTATTTAAAACGTGGTGGGGAATGGTACGCTATAAAAAAATCCGCCCTTCAAAGTTACGGAGAAGCTATTGCCGCGGGTTATCTTAAAGATAAACTAAAACAGGAATGGCAACGGCTGCCCGCCATGGATGTGTCGGATGTGTACTACAATAAATTTCTTATGAATGGGCAGGAAAAAAATTATTTTAAGGATGCAAAGCCCGGCGAAGTGATAAGGCTTCGTATTATCAATGGCTCAGCCTCCTCGTACTTCAATCTACAGTATGCAAACAGCTATATGCGGGTGATTTCAGCTGATGGCATTAATGTTACCCCTATCTCCGTCAACAAATTGGAAATTGCTGTTGCAGAAACATACGATGTTTTGATTACCGTTCCCCAAACCGGCGCGGCAGAATTAAGAGCCACCTCCTGGGATGTAATGGGATATTCCTCCGCTTATTTTGGAAATGGTACCATAATGAGTGCCCCCGATATTCCCAGACTCAATTATTTCAAAATGATGCGGGAAATGGGCGGCATGAATATGGGCAGCAGGGGCATGGAGGGAATGGATATGAAAGGTAAGGACCCAAAAGGCATGAAGGGAATGGATATGAAGGATATGAAAATGCAACCCGATACTGTACCTAAAAAAATGGATAAGAGTAGTAATATGGATGAAATGAGCATGGACAATATGCTGGGAATGGAAATGACAATGCCCGGGGAATTTAATTATAACAGGTTGCGGTCGTTGCACTCCACCACATTGGATTCTACTTTAAAATCAAGGGAAATTAAATTATCGCTCACCGGCAATATGCTGCGATATGTATGGTCGTTTGATTATAAGACTTTATCCGTGGCTGATAAAATTCTTATCCGCCAAGGCGAAAGGGTACGGTTTGTTTTGACAAATAATACCATGATGCGGCATCCCATGCACCTCCATGGCCACTTCTTCCGCTTCATCAACAGCCAGGATGACTATTCACCCATGAAACATACGTTTGATATTAGGCCCATGGAAACCGTTACGATCGAGTTTGAAGCGAATGAAGAACGGGACTGGTTTTTCCATTGCCATATATTGTATCACATGATGAGTGGTATGGCACGTATTGTAAGTTATGAAGGCAGTGAGCAAAATGAATTTGCTAAAACAGGTTACAAAAAATTAAAAAAAGAAGATAATGCGCTTTATCCATGGTACGATCTTTCGGTACATACACAAGGCGCATGGCTTTCCGGTAATATATCCACTAACAAAACCGCACTGGAGTTCGAAGGCAGGGCTGACTGGAGGGGAGACTTTGAAACCGAAACACACCTGCTCCGCTACCTTGACAAACCACAATTCCTGGCTTTTTATGTAGGCTATGATAACCGTCAAAACAAGACATTGCCGCTGTTCAATGAGTCGAATAGCAAAGACAACCGCCGCGTATTTGATGCTGGTTTTTATTATCTATTGCCCCTCCTTATACGATCAGAATGGAGGGTTGATAACACAGGCAGGTTGCGGCTGCAATTGGAAAGGAGAGATTTGCCATTGAGCAATAATTTCTTTTTCGACTGGCGGATAAACACAGATAAGGAGTACACTGTCAATTTCCGTTACATGGTGAGCAAACATTTTTCCATCAGCACGAATTATGACAGTGATTATAAATGGGGAACTGGTTTAACATGGCATTATTAATCCTACTTTGTCAAGTTAGGCAATCTATTGAATAGCATAAGGTTGCAGCCCGAAGAGCGAATCAGAAGTATGGTCACGAAGAACACAACGAACCACTACGAGCACTACGAAATCGAGGTCCAGCGGATCATTGGCCCTGTTTCGTTGTGCTCGTTGTG
>JANXYC010000299.1 GCA_025350305.1 Cyclobacteriaceae bacterium
ACGCCAGTTGGTTTCTGACTGTGGCTCAACACCATCCACGGCGCTGAACAAGAAAACCAAGCCATCCAACACCCTGAGCGAACGGTTTACCTCTACAGTAAAATCTACATGGCCGGGTGTATCTATAATGTTAACGTGATATTCGTTGCCTTTATATGGCCAGTAAACCGTTGTTGCCGCAGACGTAATTGTAATACCTCGTTCCTGCTCCTGGTCCATCCAGTCCATGGTGGCCGCACCATCGTGGACTTCACCAATCTTGTGGTTCACTCCTGAATAATAAAGTATGCGCTCAGTGGTTGTTGTTTTACCAGCATCAATGTGCGCAGCAATACCTATGTTCCGTGTATATGTTAAGTCTCTTGCCATTCCAAATTAGAATCTGAAGTGTGAAAACGCCTTGTTCGCCTCTGCCATTCTGTGGGTATCGTCTTTCTTCTTGATCGCAGCCCCTTCGCCTTTTGAGGCAGCGAGAATTTCCGCCGCGAGTTTGTCCATCATCGTCTTTTCGCCGCGTGCGCGGGAATAGTCAATGAGCCACTTAATGCTAAGATTGATTTTGCGCTCCGGGCGAATTTCTATCGGTACCTGGAAGGTGGCTCCACCCACTCTCCTGCTTTTAACTTCTACGGAGGGCATGAGGTTATTCATGGCGCGTTTCCAAACGTCCAAACCGCTTTCCCCTGATTTCTTCTCTACAATTCCAATCGCATCGTAGAAGATATTGTAGGCAACACTTTTTTTGCCTTCTTCCATCATGTAGTTAACAAACTTGGTCACCAGCGCGTCACTGAACTTCGGGTCAGGAAGGAGGTATCTCTTTTTAGGTTTTGATTTTCTCATGATTCAGATTATTTTTTTGCTGGAGCGCCTTTCGCTGCCGGGGCTCCTTTTGTTGCGGGGGCTCCTTTCGCTGCCGGGGCTCCTTTCGCGGCTGCACCAGCTTTCGGCCTCTTCGCACCATACTTTGAACGACTTTGTTGCCTGCCACTTACACCCGCTGTATCAAGGGCGCCACGGATAATGTGGTAACGCACACCGGGAAGATCTTTCACACGGCCACCACGAATGAGCACGATGGAGTGTTCCTGAAGGTTGTGACCTTCTCCAGGAATGTAAGCATTCACCTCTTTCCCATTGGTAAGACGCACACGCGCTACTTTGCGAAGAGCGGAATTAGGCTTCTTGGGCGTGGTTGTGTAAACACGAGTGCACACGCCCCTGCGTTGTGGGCAAGAGTCAAGGGCAGGTGACTTTGACTTAAACGTCAATTTCTTACGTCCTTTCCGTACGAGTTGCTGGATGGTAGGCATTTATTTGTCTCTTTTGAACCGCTTAAAAATTAGGACTGCAAAGGTATTTAAAAGAAAATAGGATACAAAACCTTGTGTTTAAAGAATTTTGAGCCCTATTTGATTGGAAATCACCTTATCTCATCTTAGGCCTCCCCCATCGTCCCACCAAAATTCATGGGAAATTTTGGCAGCTCATCAGTTCGCTTGATTAGGCCAAAAGAAGCTTCGTACTTCTCGATGTTATCTTTCAGGGCAGCCAGCAGGCGCTTGGCATGCTCCGGTGTAATCACAATACGAGCCTTGACTTTCGCTTTTGGCACCCCCGGCATCAGGCGGATGAAATCAATGACAAATTCGCTGTTGGAATGGGCAATCATAGCCAGGTTGGAATATACCCCTTCCGCGATCTCTTCGCTCAATTCGATATTGATCTGGTTTTGCGGAGGTTGGTTTTTCTCGTCTGCCATAGCCTCACCCCCTGCCCCCTCTCCTTGAGAGGAGAGGAGGAAAAGGATAGTTTAAGTTTATAGGTTTGTTTGTAACTCTTTTTCTTTTCGGGGAGGAACTGGCGTGGAGGTCGACTCCATGATCTTCTCATACTCCTCCTCCGAGCCAACGATCAAATCATTGAATGTTCGCTGACCTGTGCCCGCCGGTATTAAGTGACCCACGATCACGTTCTCTTTTAATCCAGCTAAATGATCGGCCTTGCCACGGATGGCTGCCTCGCTCAGAACCTTCGTGGTCTCTTGAAAAGAAGCTGCCGAGAGCCAGCTTTCTGTTTTCAGGGAAGCTTGTGTAATTCCTTGCAGGGTTGGTCTTGAAACCGCCGGCATGGCATCACGCACTTCCGCAATTTTCTGGTCTTTTCTCTTGAGGGATGAATTCTCATCACGCAATTCACGTGTCGATATAATTTGTCCAGGCTTAAGCTTCTGCGAATCACCGGACTCCAGTACAACCTTCTTGTCGAGGACCAGGTCATTTATTTCACGGAACTCAAGTTTGTCCACGTATTCACCTTGCAGGAAGCTGGTATCACCGCTGTCGATGATCTCTACTTTCTGCATCATCTGGCTAACAATCGCCTCGATATGTTTGTCGTTAATCTTCACACCCTGCAAACGATATACTTCCTGAATCTCATTGACCAGATATTCCTGAACGGCTGTTGGGCCTTTGATCGACAAAATATCGGAAGGTGTAATCGCTCCGTCAGAAAGCGGTTGTCCTGCTTTCACAAAGTCATTGTCCTGAACAAGGATGTGCTTTGAGAGCGGTACGAGATAACGCTTCTGCACGCCATCACGCGACTCAATGAAAATTTCCCGGTTGCCACGCTTAATGCCTCCATAGGTCACTACACCATCAATCTCACTCACAACGGCGGGATTAGACGGGTTACGTGCTTCAAATAATTCCGTTACACGTGGAAGACCACCGGTGATATCCCGTGACTTACCAACCGCACGCGGGATTTTAACCAGAACCTGACCTGCTTTAATCTGCTCCCCTGCATCCACCGCCAAGTGGGCGCCTACTGGAATATTATATCCTTTGGTATCTGTTTTTCCCTTGACAATTATTGCGGGGTTCTTTGTTTTATCCCGTGTCTCGGTGATCACTTTTTCGCGGTGACCCGTCTGCTCATCAGATTCCTCTTTAAATGTGATGCCTTCAATGATGGCTTCATATTCAATCTCACCATCGAATTCAGAGAGAATGACAGCATTGTAAGGGTCCCAGTTACATAATTCATCGCCCTTTTCAACTTTCTGTCCTTCCTTCACCAACAGGAACGCACCATATGGAACGTTGTTTGTGATCAGAACACGATTCTTTTCCTTTTCAAAGATCCGGAGTTCACCTGTCCGGCCCATTACCACTTTTGCTTTGTTGCCATCCTTGTCGTTCGTGTCGATGGTTCGCACACCTTCAAACTCGATGACACCCGTGAACTTGGCTTTGATGCTCGCTTCTGTAGCGATGTTGGAAGCCGCACCACCCACGTGAAACGTACGGAGTGTAAGCTGCGTTCCAGGTTCACCAATTGATTGCGCCGCAATAACGCCGACGGCTTCACCCGCCTGCACCATTCTGCCGGTGGCCAGATTGCGGCCATAGCATTTGGTACATCCTCCTATGCGTGATTCACAGGTAAGAATCGAGCGAATTTCTACTTCTTCAATACTTGTCTCGTCAATTCGCTTGGCTACTTCATCTGTAATCTCATTGCTTGCTGCACAGATCAATTCATCCGTAATAGGATCATAGATATCATGTACAGACACCCGGCCAAGGATACGCTCTGACAAGGGCTCTACAATATCTTCGTTATCTTTTAATGCTGTTACTTTCAATCCACGAAGGGTACCGCAATCTTCTTCAGTGATCACGAGATCCTGGGCAACGTCCACCAATCGGCGGGTTAAGTATCCTGCATCTGCAGTTTTCAACGCGGTATCCGCAAGACCTTTTCGTGCACCGTGGGTGGAAATAAAGTACTCCAACACATCCAATCCTTCCTTGAAATTAGAGAGGATGGGGTTCTCAATGATTGAACCAACCGATCCCGCCAGGTTTTTCTGAGGTTTGGCCATCAGACCGCGCATACCACCCAACTGACGAATCTGTTCTCTCGAACCACGGGCACCGGAGTGCATCATCATGTAAATTGAGTTGAATCCGCCCTGGTCTTCCTCCAACTGTTTCATCAGGGTGTTTGTAAGAAGGGTATTCGTTCTGGTCCAGATATCAATCACCTGGTTATAACGCTCGTTATCCGTAATGAGACCCATCATGTAGTTGTTCCACACGCTATCAACTTCCTGTTGCGCCGTGGCTACCAATTTTTCTTTTTCAGCCGGCACTTTCACATCATTCAAACCGATGGACAAGCCGCCTCGGTACGCCATTTGAAAGCCCAGATCTTTGATGTCATCCAGGAACTTTGCTGCTTTTGCCAAACCAGCCCCCTTGTAAACGTCGGCAATAATGGTTTG
>JANXYC010000062.1 GCA_025350305.1 Cyclobacteriaceae bacterium
GAGAAAGTTTTCATGGGTAAAGATATTTTGCACGTGGCTGTGTGGAAAAAGGGTGATGAAAGGATGGTCTACAACATGATCTACAGCGATGGGAAGAGTGGCAAGTCCTTTGTCAAACGATTTACCATGCCCGCCATCATACGTGACAAGGAATACAACCTTGACCAGGGTAATCCGAACAGTAAAGTTCAATACCTGAGCGCCAATGCCAATGGGGATGCAGAAGTGGTGGAGGTGAAGCTGAGCCAATCCAGTACGGCAAGAAAAAAGATCTTTGACTTTGACTTTTCTGAATTAGAGATCAAGGGCCGGGGTGCCCGCGGAAATACGATTACCAAATACCCGGTCCGCAAAGTTGACTTTAAGGAAGCAATGGGATCAACCCTCAGTGGTCTTGACTTGTGGTTTGATGAGGCGTCTGGCAGGTTGAACAAGGACAAGCGCGGCAAGCACGTTGGAAAGTTTGATGGGGATGATCAGATAGTGGCCATAACAAAGGGTGGCGCTTACAAGATCACATCATATGACCTCAATAATCGCTATGAGCCCGAGAAGACGATTTTGGTGGAGAAGTTGAATCCAAAGAAAATAATTTCAGCGGTGTACGTGGACGGTGAAAGCAAGCAATACTTTGTCAAGCGCTTTCAAATTGAAACCAACACGCTCGATAAGGAGTTTGGGTTTATTTCCGAGGGCATTGGCTCACGCCTGGAATTTGTCACCACCTCTGACGCGCCTGAAGTAGAAGTCGAACTGGTGAAAGGGAAGGGTAAAGGGAAGGAGACGGAGGTTGTTAATCTGGAAGACATCATCGATGTGAAGGGTTGGAAGGCATTGGGCAACAGGCTTTCCCAGCATAAAGTGACGAACGTAAAGGCGGTGGAAGAACCTGAGGACACAGGCCTTGAAGAGGGTGACGACGAAAACGAACTCACCGAGTCAGCCTCCGCTAAAGCTTCGGCAGACAAGACTTCTGAAACGGTAAAAGGTTCTCAGTCGCAAAAAAAAAAATCAGAAACGGTACCAGAGCCAAAAACCAACACCCAAAAACCAAAAGCCGCTCCCAACGCCGAGGAAAGGCAAGTCAGTCTCTTCGAGGTGCCAAAAACCAGAAGTCAACAACCAATCAGCCAGCCACCGCGACCAAAAAAGGAAAAAGTAGTGCAGGCAAGCTTGTTCGGAGAAAGCAACGCTGAAAAAGTAAGGGCTAGGCAAAAACCAAAACAAGGAAATAAGAAACCAAAGACAAACGGACACGTACCCACTGTATTTACAGCTGGACAGACAATTGAATTGGAGTTGTAAAATTTGGAACTTGCATGATATGAAAAACCTGATGGGATGTGTTTTGTTGGTCCCGATAGCTATCGGGATTGCAGGGTCGGCTCATGCGCAGACATCCGAAATCAATGCTCAGGGCAAAGTGATGGATGCCATCACCAGGAAGGGTATCAAGGCGAAGGTTTTTTACAAGAGTTTCCCCACGGGAGGCATCACGGGTAGGTTCAACGACAGTACTTTCTCATTTCCCATTTTCGGTTCTTCCAAATACCAGATTACGGCGGACGCCGAAGGCTACATTTCGGGGACGGCGATTGTCGATCCAAAAGATATTGACTCCAACAAAAAGGTAATCCGGGATATTTTCCTTACACGCAAAGGTGAGACCATCCGGTTGGATCATCTCATTTTTGAACAAGGGAAAGCAACAATAAGTCCAAAATCCTATCCCGGATTGGAAGAACTCATGGCCATGATGAAAGACAATCCGAAACTGGAGATTCAATTGGAAGGTCATACGGACAACCAGGGCAACCCGAAAATGAATTTAGAATTGTCTCAAAACAGAGTGGACAATGTAAAAAAATACCTGGTCTCGAAAGGTATCGGCAAAGACCGGATAAAGACAAAAGCGTTTGGGGGCACCAAGCCGATACTCAATGCCAACTCACCCGAAGCGAGAGCGCTTAATAGAAGGGTGGAGATGCGGGTGCTGAAGGATTAATAAAAAGATCCCTTCACTTTGTGGAGAAGGGATCTCATTATCCGCTGACGGGCTACTTAGGCTGCGGAAGCTTTTGTTTGTCCAAAGCCACTTGATTTGTTTTCAATTTACCATTTACATCCAGTTCAACGATTTCATATTTTAATTTTTCAAGCCCTGGAAGAATTTTTTCCTTGTCGCCCACTAGCAGGATATTCATCTTATCCGGATTGAGCCACTTGGCTGCTCGTTGGTTGATATCATTGGTATTTATACTCGCCAGGATTTTATTTTGTTGGTCCACATAGTCTGCCGGTAGATCGTAATCCTGAATCCGCCGGATGAAACCTGCTTTTTGAAAGCCTGTCTCATAACGCAGTGCATCATTTTGCCCCAGGGCACTTTTCATAAATTTCAATTCTTCATCGGTAACGCCAATTTTAGAATATCCTGTAAATTCTTTCATCACTTGCACAAGAGCGCTGTCGGTAGCGTTGGCGCGAATGCCGGAACTGAAGGAAAACGATCCGGAGTATTTATCTCCTCTGAAGGCAGAACTAGCTCCGTACGTCCACCCTTTGTCCTCACGCAGATTCAGGTTCACGCGGCTGTTAAAGGCGCCACCTAAAGGATAGTTCATCAATACAGCCCGGTAGTACTCTCCGGTCGCATCGTATTTTAAGGAAGTAACATATCCAATCCGGAATTCAGTCTGCGCTGCCTTGGGAACATCAACTAGGTAAATGCGTGTCTTGTCGATTGTCATGGGACCAGCAACGGATGGGAGTTGAATGTCCTTCTTGGGAAGTTTATTTAGGAAGCTTAGTTTACCGAAAATTTCGGCCTGCGAAATATCACCCACCACCACCACTTTAGCGCCCATGGAAGTAAAGTACTTATCGTAATAGGCCTCAATATCTTTTACAGTCATATTTTTCACCGTGTATTCTGTGCCCACCTCGTTGACACCAAGAATATGATTGCCACCATAATTGAGTTTGGCAAACACGTCGGAGGCGATGGTAGCAGGTTGTGATTTGCGCTGCTTGAATCCTTCTATCGTTTGTTTCTGAATGCGACTGAATGCCTCGGGAGTAAATCGAGGATTCAGCATTCGCTCTTCCACCAACTGGAGTGTCTTGTCAATGTTTTTCTTTAATGTTTGAACATTGAAACTGACGGCATCAAATTCGTTGTTCACCGTAACGGAACTTCCCAGTCGCTGCAGATCAAATTGCAATTGTTCTGCCGTATAATTCTTGGTGTCCTCATTCATCATAAGGGCAAACATTCGTGCCAGGCCAATTTTTGCTGTGTCCTGAGACTGCAGCAAATGTCCACCTGGCAACGAAATGGAAAGGGTTACAATCGGCAGTTCTCTACTTTCGGCGCCAATGAGTTTCATTCCGTTATCAAGAGTTTTAGTCCAGAAGACAGGAACCTTGATGACGGGATTGGGGCCATTGCCGGGCATCTTCGTGCGATCAAATTTATCCTTCGGCTTGGAGTACGCAAGTCCCGCATAACCGTAATCAGGGGCTTTGTAATTGGAAATGTTTACCGTGTAATTAGTTGGCGCCACCATGTTGCTCTCCTGGCTTTTGATCACGGTGCTGAGGATGACACCGGGCTTGCCTTTAATATACTGGTTATAGACGCGCATGACGTCCTCCTTTTTCACATTGGTGTATCGCTGAAGCTCATTGCCAATCATGTTTGGATTGCCCGTATAAGTTTGATACGCAGCCAATTGTCTGACTTTGCCGGCAACACTTTGCAACCCATAAATCAGGTTGGCCTCTACTGAGCCAGTGAACTTTGCAATATCATCGTCCGTTACGCCGCGCACCTCAAATGCTTTGATAGCATCGTCCATCAGTTTTTTTGAATCCGGCAGCGAAGTACCCGGTGCGGGTGTTAAACTCAAACGAAATTCTCCTGAGAGTTCGCTGGTGTTGTTAAACGCAATTGCGTTCAATGCCTTTTGAGTTTTTACAAGCTGTTGATAGAGAATGGAGTTTTTGCCTTGACCGAGTATTTCTCCCAGACAATCGAGCGCAGCTTCATCGGGATGGTAGCTTGGCACCGTGGGAAATGTAATGGAGAGCCTTGGCAGTCTTGCATAGTTATCCACCAGGGTTACATATCGGTCTCCTTCCAAAACCGGAGCCGTCAACTTCATGTTCTTTACATCGGGGCCTTTAGGAATAGCTCCAAAATACTTCTCCACAAGTTTGACCACATCCGCCGTCTTAACATCGCCACCTATGGTAAGCGTTGCATTGTTTGGACCGTACCATCTCAGAAAGAAGTTTTTTAGGTCGTTTACATTTACCCGGTTAAGTTCTTCAATGTATCCGATGGTTAGCCAGGAATAAGGATGCCCATATGGATAAAGATTTTTGGAGGTGATTTCACCCTCCAGACCATACGGCCGGTTGTCGTAGTTTTGGCCGCGTTCATTCTTCACGGTTTCTCGTTGAACTTCAAATTTTTTCTGGGTCACCGCATCCAGGAGGAAGCCCATACGATCGGCCTCCAGCCAGAGCATTTTCTCCAACTGATTGCTGGGTACGGTTTCATAGTAGTTGGTGCGATCGCGGTTGGTAGAGCCATTGAGAGTGCCGCCCGCTTCCGTTACAATTTTGAAGTGTTGCTCATCACCCACATTATCGCTACCCTGAAACATCATGTGTTCAAAGAAATGAGCAAATCCGGATTTGCCAATTTCCTCGCGAGCGGATCCTACATGATAGGTAATGTCGACATGCACCACAGGATCGCTGTGGTCTTCATGCACTATCAATGTAAGCCCATTAGGCAGTAGGTATTTCTCATACGGTATAATGATCTGATTCTCTTTTTGAGTGATTTTTTCTACCAGTTTTGTCTGCGCTTGTAACGCGCCTGAAAACACCAGGAGAAAAGCTGTAAAGAATGGAATGGCTATTTTCATAGATGATTGAGTTTGAACAAGAAATATAACGGTATGGCACGTATGGACAAAGGGAGATTTTATAAATGACCGGATTTACTTTTCGAAATACAACTGATAATGCTTGCTGCAGTTGGGATTGAAGGCTGAACGGCAGGAGGGACATTGATCCTTGCTTGAAAGGTATTCGTTGATCGTCATTTCATGACCACAAGCACCACATAGCACGGCTTTGATATTCCAATCTACTTTTCTCCACACCCTGGCCGGGTGATCAACCGTTTCTTTGTGACACTCAAAGCATGGAAAATACTGCTGACAACAATTGAATTTGATAGCGATGATATCCCGTGATGATTGATAATGTTTGCAGCG
>JANXYC010000012.1 GCA_025350305.1 Cyclobacteriaceae bacterium
GATTACTCCTTTAGCATCCGACTTCGGGAGTCCAATCGCTTGATTGGTAGTTGCGGAATCCTTCACGATGAAGGGAAAATTCAGTTTGGATACATCTTAAGCCCTACACAATGGGACAGGGGTTATGCTACAGAAGTATGCAAGAAATTGATGAGCATCGTAAAAGGTTTAGCCGGCGTTTACCGTGTGAGCACTTTTGTGGATACCGAGAATGTAGCTTCCGCGAAGGTTCTTCTGAAATCGGGACTGGTAGAAGAAGCAAGACTTGAAAAGTGGTTTAAGTTTGTTAATCAGGATAATCGACCCAAAGATTGCTTGCTTTTCAGGCTGCCCCTTTAACTGATAGTTACAATGAAATTGAAGTAGAATAGCTAATTTGACGCATGCGGTATTTTCTCTTAAGCTGGTTGGTCCTCACAAATACTGCATTCAGTTTTGCCCAGCAGGATTCTATAGCCTTTCAACTTACTTTAATTGGAGATGCAGGTTCGAGTGACACCACACCCTTGCAGAAGTTGGTATCGCAATACACGAATCATTCAGCAGGACCATCCGCTGTTATTTTTTTGGGTGATAACCTGTATCCAAAAGGGCTCCCGCCTCCCAGGAGTAAAGACAGAAAGGCTGGCGAACAAATTTTACTTGATCAGATTTCAATGGCTTCAGGCCTTGGAGAAATTTATTTTGTCCCCGGAAACCACGATTGGAAAAACGGACATCATGATGGCTTACGGTACAGGATGCATCAACAAGTGTTTTTGGATTCCTTAAAGAATTCTACTGTTCACTTTCTTCCACGAGATGGCTGTCCCGGCCCTGAAGAAATTCATCTTTCGAAGGAATTGGTATTGGTGATTATTGACACACAATGGTTCCTTCATCCCTGGGACAAACCCGAAGGGCAGACCAGTCAGTGTGATGCAAAGAGCGCTACTGACGTAACCATCCAGCTCGACGACATTCTGAATCGCAATCAGGGTAAACGTGTCATTGTGGCCGGGCATCATCCTATATTTTCCTATGGTCAGCATGGTGGTGTCTTCTCTCTCAAAGACCACCTTTTTCCGCTCACGCAAGTAGATAAAAATTACTACCTGCCACTACCGATCCTTGGCTCTATTGTTCCACTTTACCGCAAGATTTTTGGGAATATTCAGGACATTGCGCATCCGGTCAACAAAGCTCTTCGGCGAAGTCTTCAGGAGACCATGCAGCAGTACCCCGGCACCGTTTATGTTAGCGGTCACGAACATACATTGCAATACATTGAGCACGATAGTGTGCAGTATATTGTAAGCGGCTCCGGGTCCAAATCTACGCCAGTCAAGCAGAAAGGGTTTTCGCGCTTTGCTTCTTCTGAAATAGGTTTTGCGAGGATAATGGTTAAAAAGGATGGAAACGCCGAGGTTGAGTATTATTCGGCTGCGGGGAAAATATTTTCATCACCCCTTTTAAAGATCAAGGCAATTGAACAACCAAAGTTTGCAATGCAGGAGAATGACACGATGTGGGTGACATCAAGTGCCAGTTATCGATACGAAGCGGGCCGTTTTAGGAGAATGCTGCTAGGCGATAACTACCGATCGGAATGGGCACAAAAAATTCCTCTACAGGCATTTGATATTGGAAAAGAAAAAGGGGGATTAAAAATTCTTCAAAAGGGTGGGGGTACAGAGACGATGACACTGCGTCTCAGGGATTCTCTCGGGAGGGAGTATAACCTGCGATCCGTTGAGAAGTATCCGACCAAGGCCTTACCCGCATTTTACAGGAAGACCTTTCTGCAAGAAGTCAAGCAAGACCAGGTTTCAGCCGAGCATCCCTATGCTGCTTTGGTAGTACCAGCGTTAGCAGAGGCTGCAGGTGTTTATCACACGAACCCACGACTGGTGTATGCCCCCAATGACCCGCGCTGGACCATCTATCGGAAAGATTTTGAAGGGCAGATTATGATGTTTGAGGAGCGTCCGGATGGCAGTGGAAAGGATATGCCTTTCTTCGGCAGTCCGGAAAAAATGATCAGCACACGAAGACTCCTGGAGCACATGGCTCAAGATAACTCGATTCAAATAGATCAAAAGCTGGTGCTGCGCTCCCGACTTTTTGATATGTGGATCGGTGATTGGGATCGTCACGATGACCAGTGGCGATGGGGAGAGTATGAACATAAGAAGGTGAAAACGTATCGTCCGATCCCACGTGATCGTGACCACGCCTTTTTTGTGAATGAAGGTTTGGTGCCACACAAGTCACGCAAGCCCGCTTTATTTCCCAACCTTGAAGGCTTTGATTATATTATCCGGTGGGCACCGGGACTAATGCAAGTGGGCAGGTGGTTCGATCGAAGTTTTCTGAACGAAATGCCGGAAGCGAAATTCCTCAACACAGCGCGTGAGTTGTCCAGAGATTTGACTGATGAAGTCATTGACTCCGCCTTGAAACAATGGCCTGCTGAAATTTACGAGTTGCAAGGAAAGCAAATTAGAGATAAGCTAAAGGCGCGAAGAGCCATTCTCGAGCACCATGCGCTGTTGTACTATCGTTTCCTGGCAAAGCAGGTAGATATTACAGGCTCTAATAAACGGGAATGGTTTGAAGTAACCTGGCTCCCAAGCGGCAACCTGAATTTGCAGATGTTCAAGAGAGATAAAGAGGGTAACCGCGGCAGACTATTATTCGAACGGGAGTTCATACGACATGAAACAAAGGAATTGCGCCTCTATGGTCAGGATGGTGACGACCTATTTCATTTTTCCGGTAGCGGACATCGTGATATGAAAATTCGTGTGATTGGAGGAGAAGGCAAGGATGAAATCAACAATGAATCAACGAACAACACAAAAATATTTTCATACGATTCAAAAGACGGAATTACCATGGTAGGGGATGGAATACGTGACCGGACTTCCACCGATCACCAGGTGAATGAATATGATCGAAAATCATTTGAATATAACAAGTTCGATACAAAGCATACGCTTACCTATAATATTGACGATGGGGTTTTTGTAGGTACAGGTTTTTCTGCAACGGTCCATGGATTCAGAAAAAAACCTTACAAGTCGCACCACGTATTTCAGGGCAGTTATGCGATCCGCACCCAATCGTTTAACATTGGTTATGAGGGCCGCTTTCCTCAATTGGTTGGAAAATGGGATCTTGAACTTTATGCCGATGTGAAGTCCCCAAACTATGTCAACAATTTCTTTGGTTGGGGAAATGAATCCGTGTTTGATCAGAACATCAATCAGCGCCCCGATATTGCGGTTTCTAACTCAATCGATTATTACCGTCTACGTTTCAGGGAAATGAAAGCGGAAGTTAAGCTCAGGAGGAAAGTCGGTCAGTATGGTTATTTCAAAATTGGTCCTGTGTTTCAACGTGGTGAAATAGTAAACCCGTCTGCAGATCGCTTTATAAAGGAATATAATGCTTCGTTACCCGAAAATGTATTGGGCCTTCCTAAGAATTTTGGAGGTATTGCGTACACATGGGGTATCGATCAACGTGATAATCAAACCTACACGACGCGAGGAATAATCATAAAACAATCATCCCGATGGATGAGTGGGTTTGATGCCCCCGGCTTTAGTTCGCATAGCGCATCGTTCACGTTATATCAATCGTTTCGTCTCCCGGCTCGAGTGACCTATGTGTTTAACGCCGGAGGTGGACACAATACGGGAACGTATCAATTGTATCAGGCCCAGGCCCTCGATGGCAAAACTGAGATCAGGGGGTTCCGCAAGACACGCTTTTACGGAGACACGAAAGTGTATTTCAATAATGAGGTACGCATCAAGCTGGGCAGTCTTCGCACTTACTTGTTTCCGGCCGCCATCGGCATTCACGGTTTTTATGATGTAGGCAGAGTATGGTACAAGGATTCCAATGGAATCGATCCGTCCGCTCCATCGGGTACGTCAGATGATTGGCACCGTGGCTATGGTGGCGGGTTGTGGTTTACGCCCTATGACTTGACCACTATCGTGACGGAAGTGGCCCATTCAAATGAGGGAACGTTATTCTATCTTCGGCTGGGATTTCTGTTTTAACTCCGAATTTCAATAATTCTTCCAATGAATTAGGCACAGGATTTTGTTAATTTGTCAGCCATGATTATACTTGCCGAAATAATACGAATTACGAATACATGGGAAGAGGAGACAGAAAATCGAGGAAAGGCAAGATCTGGAATGGCTCATATGGCGTATCCCGGAGCAAGAAGGCGATTAAGGCACGGTTGAAACGAGCTAATTCAGCTAAACCTGCTGTTGTAGCAGAAGTTGTGGCCGTTGAGGAGAAGCCTAAAGTAAAACGTGCGCCCCGCAAAAAGGAAGCAGCAGAATAGTATGATTAAGAATTTATCAACAGCTTGGTGGTGGCATCGTTCGGATTCCGATCGGTGTATGGCTGTGAAATGATTTTTCCATAGAAAAATCGTAGAACCCGCCCCGATCATCGGGGCGGTTTTTTTTGTGCCCGACTTTCTGAGGAGATCATATAGAGAATAAAATGAGTATGAAACACATATTGATGACTCGCAACAAAAAACTTCTGGCGGATACGCTCACGCCGGTCAATATCTATTTGAAGTTGCGGGATGTATTTGCGGGAAGCATCTTATTGGAGAGTTCGGATTATCATGGGCATGAAAACAGCTTGTCGTTTATATGCTGTGATCCAATTGCTTCTTTTCAGGTGAATGAGGAGACGATTGAAACTCGGTTCCCGGATCATACTAAAACAATAGTCACGATTACCTCACCTGGTCAGGTGCTTGGCAGCCTGGATGAATTCAGGAAATCATTTGAATCGAACCAGACGCATCAAAAATTCAGTGCCGCCGGACTTTTTGGATACATAACGTACGATGCCGTGCGATATTTTGAAGATATCAATCTTACGATCAAGGAGAAACTTGTGCCGGATATCGTTTACAAAGTCTATCGATATGTAATCGTTGTCGATCACTTCTCAAACGAACTGACGCTATTTGAGAACGTACCGGAAACTTCCAGGAGCGAGCCCAGCGGACTCGAGCGGCTAGAAAAGATAATTTTCAGTAACCGGTTCTCTACGTTTCCATTTCAATCTACGCACGCTGAAGTGTCCAATGTAACAGACGAAGATTTCTTGGAGATGGTGGAAGTGGGTAGAAAACATTGTTTTCGAGGTGATGTGTTTCAGATTGTGCTATCCAGGAGATTCACCAGTGCATTTAAAGGTGATGAATTCAATGTGTACCGGGCCTTGCGATCCATTAATCCGTCACCCTACCTTTTTTATTTTGACTATGGAAATTTTAAAATATTTGGTTCCTCACCGGAGTCACAGATCCAGATCAAAAATGGAGAAGCAAGCATCTATCCGATTGCCGGAACATTCAGACGGTCTGGGAATGACAAGGAGGATTCAATTTTGGCAAGCAAGCTCACCCAGGACGAAAAGGAAAACGCTGAACATGTGATGCTTGTAGATTTGGCACGAAACGACTTGAGCCGCGATTCAGATGACGTAACGGTGGAGGTTTTAAAAGAAGTCCAGTACTATTCTCATGTGATTCACTTGGTCTCGAAAGTTACTGGCAAACTCCGAAAGGATGTCTCACCGCTAAAACTTGTAGCCGATACGTTTCCTGCCGGTACGCTCTCGGGCGCCCCCAAACATATGGCGATGACGTTAATAGACAAGAGCGAGACCACCAATCGGAGCTTTTATGGCGGGGCCATTGGTTTTATGGGCTTCCATGGAGACTTCAATCATGCCATTATGATCCGCACTTTTTTGAGTAAGGACAATAAACTGATATGCCAGGCTGGCGCCGGGATAGTGGCTAAGTCTGTTCCCAAGAATGAATTGCAGGAGGTGAATAATAAGTTGGAGGCGTTGCGAAAGGCTATTAGCATGGCGGAGACACTTTAAGGTGAATTGAGCAATTTGAAAATTTGATAATGAAAATACTAGTCCTTGACAACTACGATTCTTTCACGTATAACCTCGTTCACATTATTCGTGAATTGGGTTATGATCTGGATATTTTCAGAAATGATAGGATTGGACTGGATGATGTGAAGAAATATGACAAAATCCTTTTATCACCGGGTCCGGGTGTTCCCGACGAAGCTGGAATTTTAAAACAAGTAGTGCAGCAATACGGGATGACAAAGAGTATTTTGGGAGTTTGCCTTGGTCACCAGGGGATTGCCGAGGTTTATGGGGCAAAACTTTTCAATCTGCCAGTTGTCCTTCATGGCGTTACGTCACGAATGAAAATAACTCAACCTTCGGAAAAATTGTTCAAGGACGTACCCGAAAACTTCGAAGCAACGCATTACCATTCCTGGGCGGTCGTTCCCGATAGTATTAACGAATCGCTGGAAATAACGGCTGTGAATGATGCAGGACTTATCATGGCAATTGCGCACCGGAAACTGGATGTGCGCGGGGTACAATTTCATCCTGAATCGGTGATGACACAGCATGGAAAAAAGATAATCGATAATTGGTTAAAGTTGTAATGTCTTTAAAAGGCTGACCGAAGACTATGAAACAAATATTAAATGAATTGATAGAGCATCGTTCGTTAAGCAAGCAGACCGCGCGGCAGGTGCTGATTGATCTTGCTTCGGGCAAATACAACCAAAGTCAGATGAGTGCTTTCATGACGGTCTACATGATGCGGACGATCACGATTGAAGAGCTGGAAGGGTTTCGCGATGCGATGCTCGAACTTTGTATTCCCGTAAAATTTGACCAGCCCGTCATGGATGTCTGTGGAACCGGCGGCGATGGAAAGAATACATTTAATATCTCGACACTTTCATCGTTTGTGGTTGCTGCCGCCGGGCAGCCCGTGGCGAAGCATGGAAATTATGGAGTTTCATCAGTGAGTGGCTCGTCGAATGTGTTGGAATACTTCGGGTATAAATTTACCAATGACCGGTCTGAACTTGAGCGAAGCCTGGAACAGGCAAATATTTTCTTCATGCATGCACCGCTTTTTCACCCGGCCATGAAAAATGTAGCGCCCATCCGGAAGGAATTGGGTGTGAAAACATTTTTTAACATGCTGGGGCCAATGGTGAATCCTTCGTTTCCTCCCCGCCAACTTGTAGGGGTATTCAGCCTCGAACTGGCACGACAGTATGGGTACTTGTATCAGAACACCACCAAGGACTTTGTGATCCTTCATGATATTCAAGGGTATGATGAGATTTCTCTGACCGGACCGTTTAAAGTATTCGGGAATGATGGAGAGAAGCTGTACGAGCCATCGGATTTGGGATTGGCGGAAATAAAACCACATGAATTAAGAGGTGGTTCGACGGTAGAAGAGTCTGCAAAATTGTTTCTTAACATTTTGGAGGGCGGAGGAACCAACGAGCAGAATAGCGTGGTGATTGCAAATGCAGGCATGGCGTTGTACGCGGCAAATCGTTTAACGGGGATGAGAGAAGCTATTTCAAAAGCAAAGGAATCTCTTGAATCGGGCAACGCGTTAAAAACATTTAAAAGGTTAATTGAAGGGAAAAGATAAATTCCACGAATCGTTCAATCAAATTTTTAAACTAGCAGCATGACTATACTTGGCGAAATATTAGAACATAAGCGAAAAGAAGTTGATGAACGCAAGAGTCTGTATCCTGTCAAGCTGCTACAGCAGAGTATATATTTCCCTACTTCATGTGTTTCGCTAAAAAAGTATCTGCTTCGTGAGGATAAATCAGGAATCATAGCAGAGATTAAACGCATGTCTCCGTCCAAGGGAGTGATTAACCCCCATGTATCTGTGGAGCGAACTTCAATTGGCTACATGCAGGCAGGAGCATCGGCGCTGTCTATTCTTACCGACAAGCAATTCTTTGCCGGTAG
>JANXYC010000019.1 GCA_025350305.1 Cyclobacteriaceae bacterium
TCCAAGAATTCCTACAATTGGTTTTCCGGAACCATAGGTTGCAATGAACGCAGTCGGCATACCCGCAACACCACGTTCTACTTTGAACCCTTGTACTTCAGCGTAGTCAGCCAATACTTTGAAAGACTGTTTTTCTTTCAATGCTGTCTCTGCATACGACCAAATCTTATCACTCATTACAACAAGTTCCGCCTTTCTGGATTCGACAGATTTTATGACGGCATCTTTGTTTGGATTGCCTTTCTTTTGAGCGGCAGTCGGAAAGGAAAAGAGCGTTACCAATAAAAGAAAAAGAAAAGGGATTTTAAGCACGGAAATCATATTTAAAAGTGTTTTCTTATTTCTGGCTAGGAACAGGTGGAGGTCCATCCGGGATGTAAGGTTTATACACATGCCCACCTGTTCGCTTATCAAATTCTGCCCGTATGTCTTTACGAAGTTCTTCGTTCTCAAAAAGATCAACCATCGTCATGGCCAATGACTTTGCTGCCAGCATCATTCCTTTATGACCAATGGACATCCCGCCACACGCAACAACCGACCAACCATGCCACGCTGTGTTTGCCGGAGCCGTTGTTGCTTGAAGAGTTATCTCAGGAACAATCCAGCTAATGTCGCCCACATCGGTAGAACCACCGGCTGGATGCTCTTGTGTTTCACGTAACGGATATATTTTCCCGTCCAGACCGGTTTGTTCGCCGCCTTGTACTTCCTGGATTTTTTTAGCAAAAGCAATTTCTTCCGGAGTGTATGTGATCGGCCCGAGTGTTTCTAAATTTTTTTGCAAAGCCACAGCTCCTGCCCTGTTTGCCAATAATTCATAGTCACCAGTTTGAACTGTAACTTTTGATTCAACACCGGCAACCATGGCAGCTCCTTTCGCGATATCTTTTACGCGGGCAAACACTTCCTCTACGCCATTGCGTTTAGAGTCTCGCACCCACATCCAAACCTTAGCATATTCGGGAACGACGTTGGGCACATCTCCTCCCGCCACGATCGCATAGTGCATGCGCACACTTGGACGTACGTGTTCGCGCAGCATGTTGACGCCATCGGTAAATGACTCAAGTCCGTCAACAGCACTTCTGCCATTCCATGGATCCGCGGCTGCATGTGCTGCTTTACCTTTGAACTCTGCGATAAAGTCCACCATGGCCTGCGAGCTTTGTGTATTCGCAGCAATTTTAACATCCGGGTGCCAATCAAGACATACATCAATGTCCTTGAATAATCCATCGCGTGCCATGTAGATTTTGCCACCGACTGATTCCTCTGCCGGGGTACCATAAAATCGAACGGTCCCTTTTAGTTTCCCTTGCTGGATCAATTCTTTCACCGCCACCGCTGCACCCAAACTTCCCGCGCCAAACAAATTGTGACCACATCCGTGACCTGCAGCCCCTTGATTGAGGGCTTCCTTGATGGGTTGTGCTTTTTGCGAAATACCAGGCAGCGCATCAAATTCGCCCATAATCCCGATTACTGGTTTGCCCGATCCAAATTCCGCAATGAACGCCGTAGGCATGCCCGACACGCCACGTTTCACACTAAAGCCTTGTGCTTCTGCATAGTCGGCCAATTCTTTGGCAGATTTGGATTCTCTCAAAGCAGTCTCCGCGTATGCCCAGATTTTGTCACTGATGCCGATCAGTTCCTGTTGATGTTTTTCAACTGACTTGATGACGGCATCTTTGTTAGGGTTTGATTTTTTTGTTTGCGAAAAAGCAGGTGCGGCCGTACTTACAACCAAGAGTAATAAATATATTTTCTTCATATTCTTCGAGGACACGTTAGGTCAATGGCAACTTCGGCAGAAAAAAGGAATGATTAAAACCGTTGGTAAACTAATTAGCTCCGTTGGCGCACGTTTTGCAAACACGCGCCAACGGGTCAGAGCAATTTCGACAGAATCTGTGAAAATCTGTCCGGTCCGCGGAAAAAATGCCGGGTACATCGTAAATGAAAATTTATTATTGATAAACCCGTATGAACTGCTGTCAAGTTTACTTGAGCATGTTGATCTTCACTTGATTTGATCCAAGATAATGTTCAAGCCAGTTTAACCAGCGAACATAAACATCCGCCGCGCGAACAGGATCTGGAGGAAAATGCCCGGCGGTTGGATATGCTATAAACTGAACAGGAACATTATTATCGCGCAAGGCATGAAACAATTTGTAAGAACCTGTGATCGTCACACGGCTGTCACCGGTGTTTGACATGATGAGCGTGGGTGTGCGGATCTTTGATAAATTAGAGATTGGTGATTCTTTATAAACTCTTTGAAGATTTTCTCCTTTGTACGGTGAGTCGGTAATTGCATGACGTTTTGTGCGATTCAAATCATTCAGGCTGTACATATCGGTGTAATCAACCGGCCCGGCTCCGGACACTGCCGTTGTCCACAAATCCGGATAACGCCCGATCATCCAGTTGGTCATCCAGCCGCCGTACGACCAGCCAGAGATGGCCACTTTTTTTCGATCGATGTAGCTTTTCTTCAGCAATTCATTCACACCGGACATAATATCCTGTCCGGGACCTTCGGCAGCATCGTTCGCTATGGCACTTTGAAAGGTATTCCCCAGGTTATCGCTTCCACGATAGTTTGGCTGAAATACGATCCAACCTTTTGCTGACATGACTTGCGCAACACCATGAAAGGAAATATCCGAGGAACCGGTTGGCCCTCCATGAACAAAGACCACAAGAGGATATTTCTGAGAAGCGTTAAAAAAAGGCGGATAGGTGACCACCCCATCAGGTTGCAAGTTCTTGGTGCTCTTCCAGATGATCTGTTCGGTTTTTCCCAACGTGTATTTCGCTATGTTATCGTTAAAGTTAGTGAGCCGGACAGGAGGTGCCTCTGTATTTTCTTTCAGGTATAATTCTGCAGGACGGTACTGTTCTGTTCCTATCAATAGGATTTTCCCATTTCCGCTGCAGTAAAACTCACTTAACGCCCGAATCTCTCCCAAACTCACCGAACTGATGTCTCCCTGAGGATTTCTTAGCCAGAGGTTGGAGCGCACACCATCTGCCCCGGAAAAAATAATGTCTCCACGGTCGAGCCATGCGTAATCACTAACCGCACGGTCAATACTACTCGACAGATTTATTGTCTTTTTATCACCCGGTTTTGCACTGTGTAATTCCGTTTGATTGGCCGGCACTCCATCGCGTGGAAACAGAAAAGCCAGTTGTAATCCATCCGGTGAAAAGGAGGCGTTGCCTTCTTCGATTTTATTCTCTGTGAGTGGCTCTAATCGTCCCGATGAAAGCATGAAAACAAATATTCTACTTAAATCAGAATCACCTGAAAACGGAGTGGCAAATCGCGAGAACGCAATTTTTTTACTGTCTGATGACCATGCCAGGGAAGAAGTAGCTAAGTCAGTTGCCAGATTGATTGAATCCGGCAGTGCTTTTACGCTTTCCATTTTATTCACATCAAAAAACCAGAGTCCGCTGGGAAGTGGTTGTTCCGTTTTTAAAAAGTCATTGCTCCCAACTTCGAACGAATTGTTGAAAGACCTGGGGGGTGCCTCTTTCAAGGCGATATAGGCTACATTATTTCCATCAGGACTCCACGCATAGGTTTTAATGGTGGTGGTCGGCGACTTGAGTTTTTGCGCCTCTCCTCCATTCATGGAAAGAAGAAAAATCTGTCGCCCTTCGGTGGTGTTAGCCATGAACGATATCTGGTCCCCTTTCGGAGACCATCGCGGTTGTCCCAGTCCTTTGCGATCACGAACGAGCGTACGCTGCTCTTTCGTGTTGAGGTTGATCCACACCAATTCCTGTTCATGGATGTTCTTTTCAAAATTTTTGCGTGTGGTGATAAAAACGGCTGCATCACCGGCGGGT
>JANXYC010000063.1 GCA_025350305.1 Cyclobacteriaceae bacterium
ATTATCGGAAGTACAGGAACTTACAGGCATAATTATACCACCACTGCAGGCGTTATTTATACTGCCGGTTGGACTGCTGGTTCGACTCTTGAATTTGCGGGTTATACAACAAACACTGCAACCCCCGCAGGTTTAGCCCAGACTTTTCAAAATCTAAATTGGAATTGCGCATCGCAGGCAGCAGATGTTTATTTTGATGGGACGCTCACTACGGTCAGCGGAAACTTTGATGTTACAACTACAAATTCTTCATTTATTTTTGGATTAACTACAAGTGCAGCAGCCACCCTCGCAATCGGCGGGAACTTGACTATTTCCTCTACAGGTTTATTGGACATGACCGGAGGAACCGGAAATTCAACCATTAATCTTCAAGGCAATCTGATGATCAACAACAATGATGGGGTGTTGAATGGAGGACCATCTGGGATCGCAACTCTGAATTTTAATGGACCCTCTGTGCAAACCTTCTCAACTGGAACAGTGCTAAGTACTGATGTGAGATTTACGGTTAAAACGGGCTCAACCCTTAATCTGGGCACATCCGCAGTAACAGGCACGGGCATTTTTACCTTGGAAAGTGGGGCTACTATGAAAGTGGGTTCACCCGATGGACTCGTCACCGGCACTACATTGGGGAATGTTCGAGTGAGTGGAACCCACTCATACATTGCTAGCGGAAATATCGTTTATAACGGTTCGGTTGCCCAGAATCTTGGGAATGAATGGGGTGCCGGTGGTGCCCTTAATGCTGTTTCTGTCAACCTTGAAATAGCAAACTCAAGCGTAAGTGGAGTCACTAATAATATCATTGGGAGCACCAATGTTGTCGGGAATCTAACATTAACCACTGGATCGTTGAACATCGGGAACTCAACTACATTAAATATTCAAAGCATTTTTGCTTCCACAAGCGGAACCATTGGAGGATCCTCCAATTCAAGCTTAACTTTTAGCGGAAGCGGAGCACTGGGCACCTTATCGTTTGCTTCCGGTACAGAATTCCTGAACAATTTAACAGTTGCAAGAACTGGCACCGTAAAGTTAGGTTCCAATCTTACTGTTTCAGGAACGATAGCACTGACGAATGGTAATTTTGATTTTTCAGGATTTACGCTAACGATGAATGGCGGTTCGATTACTTCCTCTGCAACGGGCCTGATCAGTAACAGTACATCCAACTTGATTTTTGGCGGTTCAACCTTCTCGGGTACAATACCTTTTTCTGGCGCTGGTAACCAGCTAAATAATTTAACATTTTCTACCCCAGGAGGGACCTTTACCTGGAACAGCTCGGTAACAGTAAATACCGCGTTGAACTTAACTGCAGGGGCGCTTACACACACTTCCGGACTTACCATGGCGACCGGTTCTACGGTGTTTAAAGGTGGCGGATCGATTTCGGGTTCCGTCCTCGGGGCAGTAACCAGTTATAACGTGAATTATACTGGCACGGGTTCTACCGGCCTGGAATTACCTACAACTGCTACCGCTTTGAATAATCTGACGATAAATAGTAGTGGTACCCTTACATTGGCAACGAACAATATTACAATCAACGGAACTGCTCTTTTCTCCGGGGGTACATTTTCAGCAGGGTCTAACAACCTGTTCATGAAAGGATCTACCTGGACTATAAGTGGTGGATTGTTTTCAGCCGGAACGGGAACAGTTACATTCTCGGGTGCGACTACGGTGGCAGGAGTCGCTGCATTTAACAACGTAACAGTCACAACTGGAAATTCGTTGACCCTACCGTCAGGGACGATAAGCATTGCTGGAAACCTAGTAAATGACGGCACCTTAACTCCGGGAACTGGAACTGTGACTTTTGCGGGGACGACGACAATTTCTGGGGCCAGCACCAGTTCATTCAATAATCTTACTATTACCGGGACACTCACTGCCCCAGCAGGCAGTATCAACGTGGCGGGCGCCTGGACTAACAATGCTGGTACTTTCACCGCTGGGACAGGGACTGTTGTTTTCAATGGCACCTCCACCATCGGAGGTTCAACAGCAACCAACTTTAACAGCATAACAATCAGCGGCACGGGCACACTCACTTCGCCGGCCACACTCAATGTCGGGAAGGATTTTACGAACAATGGAACGTTTAACCGTGGCACGGGTACTGTTGTCTTCAATGGCTCCGCTACGCAATCCATTTCAGGCACTTCGATAACTGATTTCAATAATATTACCGTTTCTAATCCTGTCAGTTCTCCTGCAGTTCAAGTTCAAAGCAATCAGAACCTGAGAGGGGTATTGACACTTTCAGGTACAACTACTGCCTTCGATGCTGACGGATCAGGCGGTACGAGCATATTTAAGTTGATGTCCTCGGCTGATAACCCTACTCAGGACGCAAGCATTGCTACATTGCCTACCGGTACTTCGGTGACAGGAAATGTAACCATGCAGCGTTACATGGCCATAGAGGGCAACGGCAATAGGATTTACCGCAATATTTCTTCCCCTGTATCCGGGGCTCCGGTCTCGCAGATCCAATCGTTTATTCCAGTAACCGGAACATTCACGGGAGCGAGCAGTTGCAGCGGCTGCAGTACATCCCAGTCGATGTTCTCCTATGATGAAACAGTTATTACGGGGGACCTGAACAGCGGATACAACAATTTTCCGGTTGCTGCTAATTCTGAAACCTTTGCAGCCGGACGCGGATATGCGATCTACGTTAGGGGCGATATTGCGCCAGTATCCACTGCTCTATCGGCTCTGTGGGAACTAAGAGGACCAATTAATGCAGGCTCTACCTCCTTGCCTGTGAGTTTCACCGCTTCCGGAACTTTGGCGAATGACGGTTGGAACCTGGTGGGTAATCCATACCCGGCTACAATTGATTGGGACGCCGCTGGATGGACTAAAACCAATGTCAACAATGCAACTTATATGCGTGATAATGGTTTGGCATCGCCCGTTTACGCTACGTATATCGGAGGTGTTGGAGCCAATGGCGGATCGCGATATATCGCCGCAGGTCAGGCTTTCTTTGTTAAAAGTGACTTATCCCTCCCTGCGTTAACAGCAACGGAGACAGTTAAGGTTGGAGGTACACAGACCACCTTTTTCAGACAAGCGACAATCCCGGATATGATCAGGATTACCTTGCGACAGGGAAATGTAGCTGATGAATCGGTTATTCGGTTCACCAGCGCGGCGACATCCAAATTTGACCCTCAATGGGATGCCTACAAGCTAAAAAACCCGGTAGCATTTAATATTTCCTCCTTCACCTCTGACAATAAAAAGCTGGCCATTAATGCAATGCCCCTAATGCAGTCTTGCCTGGCGGTGATCAAAATGGATGTCAGCAACGTTACTGCGGGTTCATTCCTCATTGATTTTTCCGAGTTTGACTCGTTCATCAACACCGACACCAAAATTTCATTTTTTGATTCATTTGCGAAGCAAACTATTGATGTTCGTCAAAATAGTTCTTACTCGTTCGTAGTTACCACTGATACTGCAACTTTCGGCAGCAATCGATTCTCGTTGACAATTGGTGAGGGCTTGGCTTCCATCACCGCTCTGGGCAAGTCGAGCTGCAGCAAAGGGACTGTGACCATCAATGCCAGCGGGGCAACTGAAGGAAATTATCGCTGGTATGAAAACGCTACGATCGGATCATCCATCGCAGGAGCAACGGGCTCCGCTTACACGACTCCAATAATTGACAAGACCACGACCTATTATGTGGCGCCCGCCAACGCAAGCGGCTGCGTCGGTCAGCGAATTCCGGTCGTGGCAACTGTCACATCCCTGGATCCCGTTGTGATTACTGAGGTTGGTTCAGCGTTGAAGTCCAGCTATGCTCAAGGAAATCAGTGGTACTTCAATGGTAAACTGATTCCGGGTGCTACGAATCAGACTATTGAACCGAAGCAGTCTGGAGCTTATCTCGTCCAAATCACGTCTGCGAACTGCATTACGTTTGCTGAGCGGGAATTTGTAATCACGGGCCTTGAAGATGATCTTCCATCACATATTACGATCTACCCCAATCCAACCAGTGGTAGTATTTCAGTAGCGGTTAAATCGTCCAATGAAGTGAACGCCAGATTGATTTCGTTGATGGGCATTACCATCCATGATAAATTATTGGAAGGAACTTCCGTTAAGCGAGGATCATTCAATTTAGAAGAGCAATCTGAGGGTATGTATATATTGATTGTTCAGGATGGTGGTCAATTGTACAAAACCAGAATCATTAAGAAACGATGAGATTTATTACTACCCCACTTTTGATCCTTATCCTTATTTTACTCCCGCTGCTGGGAGTTTCTCAACCGGGTGACCCAGGAGGCAATCCGGATGTTCCTATCACAGGAATCGAATTCTTATTGGGTGGAGGTGCCCTTTTGGGTATACGCAAAATCATCGCGAACATTAATTCCAGAAAAGATAAATTGTGAAATGGTGGATTAAGCTGGTTCGAAACCTCAGAATCTTGCCAAGGTGGGTGATTATCTTCATCGACCTTTTTTTTATTTCTTTCTCGGCATTTCTCGGCTACCTCCTCCGTTTTAATTTTTCGCTCGAAGATCTTTCTCACTATCGGTTTGAAGAGGGGGTACTTTTATATGCCGTGTGCGGCTTTGTTTCTATTCTAATAACCGGCAGCTACCGCGGCATCATCCGCTACACCGGACTTCAGGACGGGGTCCGGATATTTTACATGGTGGTGCTCAATCTTTTATTGGTGATCGCCATCAATATTTTCTTTGGTTCGAATGGCCTGGGTAATGTTGTACCCTACTCGGTCGTCTTAATCAGCCTCCTTTCGTCTTTTCTGTTTCTATTCAACTACCGGCTCCTGGTCAAGTACATATTTTCGTTCTATAAAGATCACTTGCTGAAACAAACACGTGTGTTGATTTTTGGCGCTGGACAAACCGGCATCATCACCCGCCACGTAGTTGACTCTTCGTTAAGGATGAGAATTATGGGATTTCTGGAGGATGATCCTGACAAGATCGGAAAAGTAATGGATGGCGTCAGAATTTACAGTGCCCGGAAACCAGATCTGGAAAGTCTGCTGAATGAAAATGCGTTTGACGAATTGATCATTGCCACGAAAAACGTAACCCTGGAACGCAGAAATGAATTGGTGGACAGTTGCATCCAGCATCAGGTACGGGTGAGAGTCATACCACCCATCGATAAGTGGGCCAAAGGTGAACTGAGCTTTAATCAAATTAAGGAAATAAATATTGAAGACCTTCTTGGGAGAGAATCCATACGGTTAAACAAAGAGAATGTTGAAAAAGACTTAAAGGGGAAACGCATCTGCATTACGGGGGCAGCCGGCTCGATTGGAAAGGAATTGGTCCGACAAGTAATTCTGCACCATCCGGAATGCATTATCGCCATTGACCAGGCAGAATCAGCCCTGTATGAACTGGAACGCGAATTAATAACAATCGACACCAAGGTTAAAGTAATTACTTACCTGGCTGACATTACCAATCGGGAAAGGATCTCCGCAATTTTCAAAGAACAAAAGCCAGACCTTGTCTATCATGCTGCCGCGTATAAGCACGTTCCCATGATGGAAAGTAATCCATCGGAAGCAGTAGTGTGCAATATTTTGGGTACAAAGATACTGGCGGACATCTCCGTTGAGAATCGTGTCAAAAAATTCGTGATGATTTCGACGGATAAGGCAGTTAACCCCACCAATGTTATGGGCTGTTCGAAGCGAATAGCGGAGATATACGTTCAATCCCTCAATAATTATTTGGGTGGAAAAGAAGCAGTGCAAACCGCGTTCGTCACTACCCGGTTTGGAAATGTGCTTGGCTCCAACGGATCCGTGATCCCCTTGTTCAAGAAGCAAATCGAATACGGAGGACCTGTTACTGTAACGCACCCCGACATCACCCGTTTCTTCATGACCATACCAGAGGCATGCCAGCTGGTCCTGGAAGCGGGTACCATGGGCAGGGGAGGTGAGATCTTTATTTTCGATATGGGTAAATCGATCAGGATCCTGGACCTGGCAAAGAAGATGATTTGGTTGTCAGGCCTTGAACCTGACCGCGATATTGAAATTCATTTCACGGGTTTACGGGAAGGGGAGAAGCTATTTGAAGAGCTTCTATCGAACGAAGAAAATACAATCCCAACCCATCACGAGAAAATATTGATAGCCAAGGTACAGGAGTATTCCTATGAGGAGATGAATAAGTATGTTGAACTGTTTATCGACCTTGTCAATGACAGGAATGAGTTAAAAATGGTAGCCTTAATGAAGGAACTGGTTCCGGAATATAAAAGTAACTATTCACGTTACGAAATACTTGATCACTGATGACTGATCACTTTCTCAATCCCCCGCGCTTGTTGTAGCGATAAAAGGCTTTGCGCTTGGATTTAAATGTTTTCTGTCCACGATCGCCTTGAAAAAAATTCACCGGCAGGTAATATTCAAGTTTAACACTGTACAACATGTAGGCATCATAGGTTTTGGGATTGCCCCGGATAGCCCCCTCTGGTTTAGGAGCCAGGCCAACTTCTGGCCTTCTGTCTGAAAGTGCGTAGGCCAGCGCGTTTGGAAATTTGGAGACATCATGATGAACTGTACTTACGTCATCAAGGTAATCGGTAAATGTTTTACGGAAGCCACCCTCAAAACTTAGATTTGTAAATGGCCCAAGTTTGAAGCGTACGCCAATACCCATCGGTATGACTGGCGTTATAAGGCTATAGTTTACTAATTCGGTATGTTGTGGCGCCAATTGATATTTTTTTCCCTGGTACATGGTTGTTGGATTAAAATACAACAAACCAATTCCGGCAAAACCATATACGTTAAAAGCTGGACGCTGATAAAAACTTCTCCCTTGTGGAAATAAATTATAGATTCCTACAGCACTAATCTCAAAATCGTTTTCGCTGAATGAAAGATTTCTACCTCTTCTGCCGCTCTCTACGGAGGCCTTAGCGTCATCTCCCGATAATTGAAACCAGGAAACCTCCGTGCGAACAGCAATGCGGCTCGTTAAATAATACTGAAATCCTGCATGAAAGTTTGGGTTCGCCTGGAGGTAATCCCCGTTATTAGACAACTCGCCAAAGTAAGATGAGGTACCGGTACCAACAGTTAGTATAAGCGAGCGGCTTCTGCGCATAGCAAAGAAGCTTTGGGCGGTTGCCAAATTGGAAGCTAAAAGTCCTACAACCAAGCCCACCAAGACACTTTTCTTCATCAAAAAGCCATTATTTGTAGCAATTTATAAAAATTACGCCAAGAAGGAAACCGGGGTGAATTTCAAAATTGTCCCAGCCGACTAAAATTTATTTGGGGTGGGTTTGAATTGTCCCTGCCTAAAATTGCCCACTGCCTAAAGGCAGTGGGCAATTGCACAGGAAACATCAAATCAGGCTAAAACCTCTTTGATTTTCTGAGCGGCATCTTTCAAGAGAATGGCGGAAAATACTTTCAGCCCCGATTGCTGGATGATTTTGGCCCCTTCTTCAGCATTTGTACCCTGTAGGCGCACAATAATGGGCACAGGAATGTTACCCACTTTTTTGTAAGCCTCTACTACGCCGCTGGCAACGCGGTCGCAGCGCACAATACCTCCGAAGATATTAATCAGGATCGCCTTTACATTGGGATCTTTTAAAATGATTCTGAAGCCGGCTTCTACGGTTTCTGCATTGGCACCACCACCCACGTCAAGGAAATTGGCGGGCTCCCCACCTGAGATTTTTATAATATCCATCGTCGCCATCGCTAGCCCGGCACCATTAACCATACAGCCTACGTTTCCATCCAGCTTCACATAATTGAGTCCGGATTTACCAGCCTCCACCTCGAGTGGATCTTCCTCCGTAACGTCACGAAGCTCTGCCAGATCTTTATGCCTGTAAAGAGCATTATCGTCCAGATTGACTTTGCCATCGACTGCAATGATCTTATTGTCAGAAGTCTTAAGAACGGGATTGATCTCAAACATCGAGGCGTCGGAACTCATGTAGGCGGTGTACAACGCGTTGATAAACTTGATCATCTCTTTAAAGGCATTTCCTTCAAGTCCTAAAGCAAAGGCGATCTTCCTGGCTTGGAAGGGTTGAATGCCAATGCCAGGCTCTACCCACTCTTTGATAATCTTTTCGGGCGTCACAGCCGCCACATCCTCGATGTTCATTCCTCCTTCGGTGGAGGCCATGATCACCGGTTTACTCTTTGATCGGTCCAGCAAGATGCTGATATAATATTCCTTCGGTTCCGACTCACCAGGATAATAAACATCTTGCGCAATCAACACCTTGTTAACTTTCTTTCCGGCCGGTCCCGTCTGATGTGTTACCAGTGTGCCGCCTAAAATTGCCTTTGACTTTTCAAATACCTCATCTACACTTTTTGCCAGGACAACTCCTTTGGATCCAGTCTCTTTAACAGTACCTTTCCCACGTCCGCCGGCATGTATCTGTGCCTTCACGACAAACCATTTAGTGCCAGTTTCAGCTTGCAATTCTTTTGCTGCCGCTACCGCCCGGTCGGGGGTGTCGGCCACAATGCCGAGTTGGATTGCCACTCCATACTTTTTAAGAAGATCTTTTGCCTGGTATTCGTGGATATTCATAGAACTAAGTTTTGCAAGCAAGCTACTTTTTTTAAACCTTTATTTCAAGAAATTACAGTATGCTGGAAGCGATCGGTATTGAGAAGTCATACGGAGCCTTAAAAGTCCTCAAAGGAGTGGACCTGTCGGTAAAACAGGGGGAAGTGGTGTCAATTGTAGGGGCTTCGGGTGCTGGCAAAAGTACCCTGCTTCATATGTTGGGCACGCTGGATACACCCGATAAGGGAAGCATATCTGTGAAGGGGCAGGATATTTTTTCTCAACGACCGAATGAATTAGCTTCTTTCCGAAACCGTCATATCGGATTCGTCTTTCAGTTTCACAACCTCCTGCCTGAATTCTCTGCCGTGGAGAATGTGATGATCCCCGGATTGCTGTCGGGCCGGAAGGAGGTTGACGTGCGATCTACCGCTGAACAGTTGCTCCAGGATTTGGGACTCCGGGAGCGCCTGCATCACAAGCCTTCAGAAATGTCGGGAGGAGAGCAGCAGCGGACAGCGGTGGCCCGCGCGCTGATCAACTCACCTGACTTGATACTTGCCGATGAACCCAGTGGGAATCTTGATTCTAAAAATGCGAAAGAGCTGCATGAACTTTTTTTCAATCTTCGCGAAAAATTAAGACAGACGTTTATCATTGTCACCCACAATCAGGAATTTGCCAACATGGCCGACCGAAAGCTGGAGATGCGGGATGGGATTATGGTGGGGTGAGGTAGGTGTTGGGTCTTGGCTAAGTCCAGCTAACACCCAATCCCTTCGACAACTTTATGAGCTGTTCTCCAGTCTCCGATATCCCCGTCCCTACCGGGACGAGTGGTTAACAATTAATATCGTCCCGTCAGGGCAAAATATTTGTAATGATTAACAATTAAGCATCGTCCCGTTAGGGACAAAATGTTTGTAGGAATTTACGCGAATTTGGAAGACGGGTGCCGTCAGGTACCCAATGTAAGTATGGTTGTAGCAGGGGTAACATTTTGTCCCTATGGGACATCTATATATCGGGGAGATTATTTTTTACAAACATTCCGTCCCTACCGGGACGAATATTGTGAGCTCAATTCAATCATAAATTTTCATCGCCCTGTTAGGGGCAAAATCTTTGTAGAAATTTAGCCGGAGATTTAGAGACGGGTGCCGTCAGGTACCCAATGTGAGTATGGTTGTAGCAGGGGTAACATTTTGTCCCTATGGGACATCTATATATCGAGGAGGTTATTTTTTACAAACATTCCGTCCCTACCGGGACGAATATTGTGAGCTCAAGTCAATCATAAATTTTCATCGCCCCGTTAGGGGCAAAATCTTTGTAGAAATTTAGCCGGAGATTTAGAGACGGGTGCCGTCAGGTACCCAATGTAAGTATGGTTGTAGCAGGGATAACATTCCGTCCCTACCGGGACAAGTGGTTAACAATTAACCTCGTCCCGTCAGGGACAAAATATTTGTAGGAATTTACACGCGTTTGGTGGAGGGGTGCCGTCAGGTACCCAATGTGAGCATGGTTGTAGCAAGGTAACATCTTGTCCCTACAGAGCCGAATATTTGGGAGCCCAATTCAATCATAAATTTTCATCGCCCGTTAGGAGCAATTTCTTTGTAGAAATTTAGAAAGAAAATCAAGCGTGCAGCAGCACATCTCTCTCCAGGTACACAGTCATCGCATGACCCTTCTCGTCGATCCCCGTGATCCTTACCCGCTGCACTTCGTTGATCATCATAGGATCATATTTGGCGCTAACACGGATATAATTCTCCGTAAATCCATGCATCATCCCGCTTTCAATATCATTTTCAAAAAGAACGTCACGCTCTGAATTAATATTTTCTTCATAGAAAGCCCTTCGTTTTTTGTCCGATAGAATATGCAGCATCCGGGACCGCTCCTGCCGTTCTTTCATTGGCACCGCGCCGGGCATGTGGATGGCCGCGGTGTTGTCCCGTTCGGAATAAGTGAACACATGCAAATAAGAAATGTTGAGTTCGTTAATAAAATTGTACGTCTCCAGAAAATCTTCGTGCTGCTCCCCCGGAAAGCCGACAATCACGTCGACACCGATGCAGGCGTGCGGCATCCTGAATTTTATCGCGGCCACCCGTGCTGCATAAAGTTCACGCTTGTACCGACGACGCATCAGCTTCAGTATTTTATCAGAACCTGATTGGAGCGGTATATGGAAATGGGGAACAAATCGTTTTGAAGAGGCGACAAAGTCAATTGCCTCGTTGGAAAGAAGATTTGGTTCGATGGAGGAAATGCGGAAGCGTTCAATTCCACTCACGTCATCCAAAGCCTTGATGAGATCCAGAAATCGCTCTTTTCTTACTCCATTTTGGATGCCAAAATCACCGGTGTTCACGCCGGTTAAGACAATTTCTTTTACATCTGTTCCACCAATCGTTTTTGCTGCCGTAACGATGTTTTCAATGGTTTCACTTCTGCTATTGCCGCGGGCCAGGGGAATGGTGCAAAAGCTACAGGAATAATCGCATCCATCCTGGACTTTGAGGAAGGTACGTGTACGGTCGTGGAGGGAATAGGAGGTATGGAATTCGGTAGCATTCCCGATGTCGGAGGCCAGCACTACGGGCTGTGAGGGCCGGACAAACCCATCAAGAAGTTCTACGAGCCTGAACTTTTCTGAGGCGCCCAGCACGGCGTCTACCCCGGGTATTTCTGAGATCTCTTTTGGTTTGAGTTGGGCATAACATCCAATAATGGCAACATAGGCGTCCGGAGATATGGACCTCGCTTCACGGACGATCTTATGACACTTCTTATCTGCGTTTTCGGTAACGGAACATGTGTTAATGATGAATATGTCCGGGGAGTCAGTAAAATCGACTTTGCGATAGCCTTTCTCTTCAAATTTTCTGGAAATCGTAGAGGTCTCTGAATAATTCAGTTTGCATCCAAGGGTGTAGAAGGCCACTTTTTTCATCGCTGCAAAGATAACAGAAGAAGCTGTTTTCTGTGGGTAACACAGAATGCATTTCACGCAAAGGCCGCTAAATTAAAGGCGCAAAGACCGCAAAGTTTTTATTCCTGCTAAACCTTCGCGCACGCAGCGCTTCTCTTTGCGGCCTTTGCATTCAACCAATCAGCCTCCGGTGGTAATTCACCTGTCCCAGATGGTAACTTAGATGAGCTGACAAATGAACAAGGAAGAACAAGGTTGTCATAGGCTTACCAAACACATCCTCAGGATAATTGGCTTGCAGTTGCTGTTCGGTCAAGGTAGGCAAGGTGTCGGTCACGGCTTTTTTAGCGAAAGCGATTTCCTTTATGAGATTTTCACGGGAGACATTTCTCATAGCGAATTCATTGGCCCGATTTCTCACATACGCGAATTTTCCAAGCACGGCGCCAATATAATGTTGCAAATTTCCGCAAAGGTGCAGACACAAATTGCCAGCTGGATTTTTAATTGCTTTGTCAACTTTCCACAAAGACGCTTCCTCCGAATAAAGCAATAGCTCACTTTCAAGCTTATTCAAATCTCTGAGCAGCACATTTTGCAACGAATCAATAAACAGGTTTTTCATCGGATAATATCTTTTTCGATCGCTTTAATTTTTTCATCGAGGTTACGGGTAGCCAGCACGAAGTTTTTTGGATCAGACAAACGCAAACTCACACTGATATAAAACTTGATTTTTGGCTCCGTGCCAGAAGGACGCACAGATATTTTTCCACCTTCCCATGTACAAAATTGAAGCACGTCCGATTTGGGAAGATGGATGGGCGTAACCTGACCGTTTAGGAGACTTGTTTCTTCACTCGTTTGATAGTCAAAAACCCGGATCACTTTTTGTCCGGCTATTACACGGGGTGGATTGCTGCGAAACTGTTCCATCATGTACTTGATCTGTTGTTCGCCTTCGGCGCCTGCTCGTACCAGATTGACAAGACCTTCTTTGTAGAGTCCGAACTCGCAGTACATTTCGACCATCCACGTGTAGAGGCTTTGTCCTTCATCTTTTGCAGCGGCAGCCATTGCGGCAAAAAAGGCACACGCTGAAACGGCGTCCTTATCCCGCACAAAATCACCAACCATGTAGCCGTAACTCTCTTCGCCAGCTGCAATGAATTTCTTTTTACCCTCGTTCTTCCGAATCAACTCGGCAATATATTTGAAGCCGGTCAGTGTATTGACGCACTCGATTCCAAAGTGCTCCGCCATTTTATCAATAAGGTCAGTCGTAACGATCGTCTTTACGATGTAGGAGTTTTCCTTACTTTTTAAATTCTTAAGAATAAACCACATCATCAAGCTAAGCGCCTGGTTTCCATTGAGAAGAAAGAATTCTCCCTCCGGATTCTTAATTCCAACGCCAACCCGGTCGGTATCGGGATCGGTTGCCATCACGAGGTCGGCCTGTATCTCCTTTGCTTTTCTCAATGCCATATCCATCGCTGACCGCTCTTCCGGATTCGGAGAGGGGATTGTCGGAAAATTTCCGTCTGGCACTTTTTGTTCTTCAATGATCGTTACGTTTTCGAAGCCCAGCTTCTTCAGGCACACCGGCACCATGGTGATTCCGGCTCCATGAAGACTCGAATAAACTATTGCAATATTTTTTTGTTTGCGGATGCTTTCCTGCCGCGGTATCAGCTTTTCAACTTCTTTGTAGTAAGAATCTTCAATCTCCGGTCCGATCGACTTGATTTTTGATTTGTCAGGTGCGAATTTTATCTGGTCAAAACTGGTGATGGCGTCGACCTCCTCGATTACATTCTTGTCGTGTGGGGGCACAAGCTGAGCGCCATCGTTCCAATACGCCTTGTATCCGTTGTATTCTTTTGGATTGTGAGAAGCAGTAATCACGATCCCGGATTGGCATTTCAAGTGTCGAATGGCAAAGGACAGCAGAGGAGTGGGCCTTAATTCCGGGAAAAGATGGACATTTATTCCGTTGGCCGAAAAAACATTGGCCGTCACTTCTGCGAAGTACTTGCTGTTGTTGCGACTGTCGTAGGCAATGGCGACCTGGATCGGTTGATTGGGGAAGGATTTTTTCAAATAGTTGGAAAGACCTTGCGTGGCAGCGCCAATCGTATATTGATTTATACAGTTGGATCCGACACCCATGATCCCGCGAAGGCCGCCAGTACCAAACTCGAGACTTCTATAAAAACTGTCGATGAGTTGTTTCGGATCCTCCTTGTTCAACAGTACGTTAATTTGTTCTTTCGATTCAATATCAATGTTGCTGTCAAGCCATTCTTTTGCTTTGGCTTTGGATTGCTTTAATAAATCGCTGCTCATCATATCGGTTTTAACTTGTTCAGTTTTTACGTATTTGGAAGCCGGATTTTTTTAACACAGCGATGCACGGAGGAATGCGCACGAAGATGCACAGAGAAAATGCGGCATCCGAGGAGGCATTCGTCATCGTCGATAAGTTTGTTTGGGAACGTTTTCGGCAGGCGGGCCGGACCGGCCGGGGGAGGTACTCCCTGTCCTCCGGAGAGGGCCGGAGTGAGGCAGAAGCCATAAAAGGCATGGTTCTTTTGAGATGCTCATTACAAATTTCCTCTCAACTCCTGTTCGCGCTCAATGGATTCAAACAATGCTTTAAAATTTCCTTTCCCGAACGACTTTGCACCATTTCGTTCGATGATTTCGAAAAACAAGGTTGGACGATCTTGCACAGGTTTGGTGAATATTTGCAACAAATAGCCTTCCTCATCCCGGTCGATTAGAATATTCTGGTCTTTTAACTCCTTCCAGTCTTCATTTATTTTTCCGACTCGTTTTATTACGTCTGTATAGTAAGTATCCGGCACATACAAGAACTCCACTCCCCGTTTTCGCAATTCGGATACGGTTTGGATGATATCATCGGTGGCGATGGCAATGTGCTGCACACCGGGGCTTTTATAAAAATCAAGGTATTCCTCAATCTGGGATTTCTTCTTTCCTTCCGCCGGCTCGTTGATCGGAAATTTGATATACCCATTTCCATTTGCAACAACTTTCGACATCAAGGCGCTGTACTCTGTGGAGATATCACTGTCATCAAACGTTACCAGCAGGCTGAAGCCCATCACTTTTTCATAGAAATCAACCCAGTGATTCATTTTTCCAAGTTCCACATTGCCTACGCAATGGTCAACGTGCTTCAATCCAATACCCTTTGGTTGAAACGTTCCTTTTACTGGTTTATATCCTGGAAGGAAGGGGCCTTTATAATTCTTTCGTTCTACAAAAGTGTGGATGGTTTCTCCATAGGTGTGAATGGCGGACAACACAACCTCACCAAACTCATCGTGAAGCGTTTGCGGAGCAAACGCGGGGTGAGCTCCGCGTACAACTGTTTCATTGAATGATTTTGTTGCATCCTCTACCCACAATGCTAAAACTTTTACGCCATCGCCATGCTTTTTTACATGCTCTGCAATTTCAGAGGTTGGTTGTAATGAGGTTGTAACGACAAAACGTATTTTATTCTGTTGCAATACGTAGGAGGCCCTGTCGCGAACACCTGTTTCGGGACCGGCGTAAGCCACCAAATCAAATCCAAAACAGTGTTGATAATAGAGTGCCGCCTGCTTGGCATTACCAACATAGAATTCTACATGGTCTGTGCCGCTGATGGGAAGAAAGTCTTGCTTCATTTCCGGTATCGTTTAAAAGGTCAAAATTAACTATTCGGCAGGTTTGTTTTAATATCTGGTCGCATTTCTCTAATCTTGGCAAAATTTTGGAAAATGGACGCTAAAGCGATCGACAAGGCCCTTCAGGAGATTATTAAGAACCGCCTTGAATTATTGAAGTTGGATTACAGCAATCCCAAATACGATGAGTTTGAGGAAAAACTCCATGACCTCGAAGATGCCTTTCAGGATAACTTTGGTGATGAAATTGAACGGGCGCTGCAAGAGGTTCACGATGAGTATTGCCCTGACACCGACGTGCTCGTTCCGATTGCCTACATCGCCAAAGCCTATACGGTGACTGGAAAGAATGAATTTTCGGTGGCGCCAACAGAAGGTGTGTTTGTTGAAATGGATGACTATCCCGGAAAGGATACGAAGCTGGTCATTCTGCCAAACCCTGTACGCATTGTCTTAAATATTGGAAATGACCAGCAGGAGGTTGTTTGGACAGCGAAATAGGTTAATGTGTTAATGTGTTAATGTGTTAACGTGTTAATGTGTAAAAGGTGACGAGGAATTGGAAAGCTTGATTGGAAAAATTTGGGTTCACGATTGCCTACTTCCCTTAGCCTACTGCCTACTTCACTCCGAATCCCAATTTCCTCCTAACCCTCTCAAGCACTTCTCTGGCAATGACGCGGGCACGTTCTTCGCCTTCTTCAAGTCTCTGATCCAATTCATCCGTGTGGGCCATCAGGTATTGAAATGTTTCGCGCTCCTTCCTAAAGTGTTCGATTAGGAGGGTAAGAAGTTCCTGCTTCGCGTGGCCGTAGCCAAAGTTGCCGGCCGCATATTTTTTTCGGAGTTCTTCTGTTTGTCCGGCGGATGCAACGAGCTTATAAATGGCAAACACATTATCCTTATCAGCGTTTTTTGGAGCCTCCATGGGAGTGCTGTCTGTGACGATGGACATCACCTGTTTTTTAAGTTCCTTTTCCGACAGGAATATGTCAAGGATGTTGTTATACGACTTACTCATCTTTTGCCCATCAGTGCCGGGTACGGTCATCACCTGTTCTTCAATTTGTGCTTCAGGCAGGATAAATGTTTCACCGAATTGACTATTAAAGGAGGAGGCAATATCCCGGGACATTTCCAGGTGCTGCCGTTGGTCCTTGCCCACGGGCACAATGTTTGCATCGTACAGGAGAATGTCAGCTGCCATCAGCACCGGGTAAATGAAAAGCCCGGCATTGACGTCGGAAAGGCGGTCTGATTTGTCTTTGAATGCGTGAGCATTGGACAACATCGGGAAAGGTGTGATGCAGTTTAGATACCAGGTAAGTTCGCATACCTCCGGAATGCGACTCTGCCGGTAGAGCAAATTCTTTTGGGTATCAAAACCTAAGGCAATCCACGCGGCGGCGACGGCCAGCGTGTTATCCTTGCGCAATTCCGCATTTTTGATGGTGATAAGCGAATGAAGGTCGGCAATAAAGAAAAGTGAATCGTTGCCCACCTTCTGGGAAAGCTTGATTGCTGGAATAATGGCCCCCAGCAAATTGCCCAAATGCGGCCGTCCGCTGCTTTGTATACCGGTGAGAATTCGTGCCATGATAGTGCAAAGAAAACAGGGATAACGCAATTACCATTACTTTTGTAATAATTTGTTATATGAAGAAGTTGACTGTATTGATTTTGATGTCTCTTGCATTCCAATCCTGGTCACAGCAAGCCGAGCCATTGATCTTCCGTGAAAAGACGTTTGACTTTGGTGAGATTGAAGAACGTAAGGGTCATGCTGATCATGAATTTATCTTCACCAACAACAGTGGGCGCCCGGTGAAAATACTTTCCGTGCAGGCTTCCTGTGGATGCACCACACCAGATTGGTCTCAAAATCCTATCCCGCAGGGCAAGAATGGTTTCATTAAAGTGAGTTTTGATCCACAAGGAAGGCCTGGCTATTTTAACAAATCACTCACAGTTACCACAGATTGGGACACCAATCCGATTATTCTCCAGATCAAAGGTCAAGTGATGACGGGGGTCGAAAGTGAGCCAGATGATTTCCTCGTGGCTAATGGAAACCTTTATTTTAAAACCAAATCGTTCAATTTTGGTAAAGCTTTTATAAATAAGGATCCTAGGCAAAAACAATTTCAGGTAATGAACAAGGGAATTTTGCCGATAAAATTTCTTGAAGTCGCAAAGCCCGCTTACATCAATTTAGAAATGCCAACTGTCCTTGCTCCCCAGGAAATTGGCGCTATCACGGTCTCGTATGATGCACGACAGAAGAATCAGTTTGGCTTTGCGTCCGATAATATCCAAATCACAACCGACGATGCCGGCCAGGAGCTTAAATCGATTTCGGTTTTTGCTATGCTGGAGGAATATTACCCGGTTCCATCGGGGGAAGAAGCGACCCGAATACCTATATTGACAATACGAGAAGAGACGATTGATCTAGGGCATTTTCGTCAGAGCGCAATGATTGATCGGGGAGTGATGCTTAAGAATTCCGGTAAGAAGGACCTTCAAATCAAAGCCTTGCAGGGGAATTGCGCCTGCATTTCGGCTGAAATGGGCAATAAACTGATACGTCCGGGTGACTCTACCCTCCTCAGGATTTCATTTAAGCCGCAGAACAGGGGGGGCACCCAGCAGAAGTCTATCACGCTGTATTCGAATGATCCCCGTAGCCCTGTAAGGAGGATCAATGTGCTGGCGTATATTGAGAATTGATCCGCCTTAAAGTTTACATTCACTGCACCAAAAGCTTCCGCACAATTTTGCTCGCGGCATTTCCGGAACCATACAGTGATGTTGACGTTATGATCTTATCCTGATTCTTAATGAAACCCGCCAGAATTTTCTCAGTATCCGCACCGACAATTTCGTTAGCGCCTGCCTCGACGAGCTCCACCCACTCCGTTTGGTCGCGCAGGGTTAGGCAGAATTTTTCAAAGAAATAAGCCTCTTTCTGCAAGCCTCCACTGTCGGTAAGCACGAGCTTACAGTTTTCCAGCAAGGAAAGCATATCAAAGTATCCAATCGGCTCAATCACGTTAACATTCAGTTGCAGATTAAGCGATTTCAGAAAGCTACTGGTCCGTGGATGCAGTGGCATAACGACCGGCAACGTTTTATGAATTTCATTTAATGCTGTGCAGATAGATATCAACCGTTCGGGATCGTTTGTGTTTTCAGCACGATGCAAGGTTACGAGCACAAATCCATTTTTGTTGAGATGCTCTCTTTTAAGAATTGTAGAAGCCGCTCGTGCCTTTTGACGATAAAACAAAACAGCATCGTACATAACATCTCCCGGTTGTTCGATTAGGCAATCAAAATTCCTAAAGCCCTCTTTTTCAAGATTTTTGACGGCCGTTTGTGTAGGACAGAAAAGAAACTTGCTGATGCGATCGGTAAGAATCCGGTTGATTTCTTCCGGCATCTTCATATCGAAACTTCTAAGGCCAGCCTCAATATGAGCTACCGGAATATGAAGCTTGCTGGCGGCAAGTGCGCCGGCGAGGGTAGAGTTGGTGTCGCCGTAAACCAATACACTATCTGGTTTTTCTTTCAGCAATACTTCTTCAATTTTCTCTAACATTCTACCGGTCATCGCGCCGTGACCGAGGCTGTTGATCTCAAGATGGTAACGAGGTTCCGGAATCTCCATCTCCTTGAAAAATACGTCCGACATATTCTCATCAAAGTGCTGACCGGTATGTACGACGATTTCGGGTATGCCCGACTTCTTAAATTCCCTTGAAACGGTAGCGGCCTTTATGAATTGAGGACGTGCGCCGATGATGGTGAGGATCTTTATCAAATGAAATCAACTAAAGGCCGGTATACCAGTTATCTCATTACCCAAAATCAACAAATGGATATCATGCGTGCCTTCATAGGTCACAACCGATTCCAGGTTCATCATGTGACGCATGATCGGATATTCGCCAGTGATGCCCATGCCGCCGTGAATCTGCCGCGCTTCCCGGGCGATCTCCAGAGCAACCTGAACATTATTGCGCTTGGCCAACGAAATCTGCGCGGTAGTAGCTTTGCCTTCGTTCAGCAAGGTGCCCAGTCTCCAGTTGAGCAACTGCGCTTTGGTGATTTCGGTGAGCATCTCCGATAATTTTTTCTGTACCAACTGAAAAGAAGCAATCGGCTTGCCAAACTGGATGCGTTCTGCTGCGTACCGTCTTGCCGATTCATAGCAATCCATCGCAGCGCCCAGTGCACCCCAGGCAATTCCATAGCGGGCAGAATCCAGGCACATCAGCGGTGCACCCAGCCCGCTTTTGTTTGGTAATAGATTTTCTTTTGGAACTTTCACATTATCAAACACTAATTCGCCCGTAGTGCTTGCCCGCAGCGACCACTTGCCGTGCGTTTCCGGAGTGGAGAAGCCCGGCATTCCACGCTCGACAATCAATCCGTGTATTCTTCCTTTCTCATCCTTTGCCCATACCACAGCAAGGTCTGCTTTAGGGGAGTTGGAAATCCACATTTTTGTCCCATTCAGTAAATAGTGATCGCCCTTGTCTTTGAAGTTGGTGACCATGCCGTTCGGGTTTGAACCATGATCAGGCTCTGTCAGTCCAAAGCAACCCAGCCATTCACCGGCAGCAAGTTTGGGTAAGTATTTTTTGCGCTGCGCCTCGTTTCCGAATTTGTAAATGGGATACATCACCAACGACCCCTGCACAGAAGCAGTCGATCGCATGCCTGAATCACCGCGTTCAATCTCTTGCATCAGTATCCCATAGGAAATATAATCAAGTCCGCCACCGCCGTATTCTTGCGGGATAGTGGGCCCAAACGCACCGATCTCTCCAAACTTCTTTACGATCTCGTAGGGAAAATGTGCGCGCTGTGCCCAGTCTTCTATGTAAGGTGAAATCTCCCGCTTCACAAAGTCACGAATGGAACTCCTGATCAATTTATGTTCTTCCGTCAGCAGGCTGTCGATTTGGTAAAAATCGGGGTGCTCATAAACATCTTGCTTCAGGGATTTTTTTGCTTTGGCAGACTGTGCTGTAATGGTTGACATACTATTTCTTAATTTGCGTCAAATTTAACGATTTGAATGGATTCTTCCCTTGACCCAAAGTTACAGGAACAGTTACTCAAGCTTCAACAGAAGTATGCCGTGATGGGTCAGGATTTGTCGTCGTACCTCGACGGGCTCTTGCATTCTGATTACCTGACTTACTGGGATTACATTCACCTTGATACCCTTCTAAGTCTTCAGAATCCAAAGACGCAATTTCCGGATGAACGGGTATTTATCACCTATCATCAGATTACAGAACTGTATTTCAATCTTGCGCTGTGGGAAATTGAACAAATTGTGGAACGCGCAACATTAGAAGAAGCTTTCTTTGTTGCTCGTTTGGACCGGATCATACGCTATTTCAAAAATCTCGCAGACTCGTTTGACGTCATGACAGACGGCATGGAGCGCGATCAGTTTCTTAAATTCAGAATGTCCCTTCTGCCCGCCAGTGGTTTTCAATCAGCACAATACCGGTTAATTGAAATATGCTCAACAGACATGATCAATCTGGTGGACGTCCAATATCGTGAAGCGGTGGAGGCGTGCAGTGATATTGGTCAGCAAGTCGAGAAACTTTACTGGCGGAGTGGAGCTACCGAATTGGCATCCGGAAAAAAAACGCTGACGCTTCAGCAGTTTGAAGAAAAGTACATGAAGCTATTTCAGGAAACCGGAATGAAACATCGCGACAAGAATCTTTGGAAATTATATACGGCAAATTTTTCCGGGAATGCCAGCGTGATTTCCCGGCTCCGTGAATATGATTTGTTTGCCAACGTATATTGGCCGCTGGCACATATGAAATCAGCGGCCCGCTACCTTCATAAAGACCCTGAAGACATCAAAGCAACCGGCGGCACAAACTGGCAGAAATATTTACCGCCCCGATTTCAAAAGATTATGTTCTTTCCGGAGTTGTGGTCCGATCAGGAAAAGTCAGAATGGGGTAGGGCCGGTGTGGAGAAAGCACTGCGGCAGGTTTAGGGCTTCACTCAACCTACTTCACAACAAATAATTTATTATTTTTACTGATTATAAATCCCTGTCTGTGAAGAAGTTTGTCTGCTTGGCGGTAGTATCTGCTTTTCCATTGCCTGGGTGGGCTCAGAGCATCACGCGGTATGTTTATTACGACGCTGCAAAGAAGAATACTAAGGAAATTTATCAAGTAAAGGACACGATCCAGAATGTCCTTTCCGGACGTTATATATCGTATTTCCTAAACGGGAACATGGAGTCGAAAGGTCAGTTTGTCAGCAATGAGACGACAGGTGTATGGGAATTTTATTTTGAGACAGGCAATCTAAAAATGCGTGGTATTCTTCGGCAGGGTTCCAACTATGGCCGCTGGGAATACTTCTTTGAAAATGCTGTAAAAAGTATGGAGGGTACCGTGAATGGAAAAAACAAAGAAGGAGAATGGAAAATCTACTACGAAAGCGGAGAACTAAAGGAGAAGGGTGACTATGTTGCCAACAAACGTTCAGGACTTTGGAACACATATTTTGAAGATGGAACACGCAAGGGCGAAATTGAGTACATCGACGATCATGGCCGGTACACGGAGTACTTTCATAATGGAAAAGTATATGCGGAAGGACCCCGGTCGGGCGCCAGAAATGTTGGTCAATGGCGATACTTTGCGGAGGATGGTTCGCTTCAATTGGAAGGCGAATTTGTGAATGGGAAGAAGAATGGAGAATGGAAACACTATTATTCATCGGGAAAAATTTCTTCTTCCGGGTTTTATGAGAATGATGAAGCATCGGGCACGTGGAAGTTTTTTTTCGAAGATGGAACCGTTAGTTCTACTGGGGAATTTGTGGGCAGAACTAAAAATGGCTATTGGAGCAGCTTCAACAAGGATGGTTCAATGAAAAGCGAAATTACGTATGCCAATGGCTCAGGAGAATACCGTGAATACTATCCAGGGAAAAAACTTAGGACTAAAGGGATGATCATAAGTGGCAAGTACGAAGGTAAGTGGCTATATTATTCAGAAAATGGAAAGCTGGAAGGCGAATGTGATTTTCAGAAGGGTAAAGGAAAGTTCAAAGGCTATTACCCGAGTGGAAATTTGCAGACGAAGGGCCAGATGGATGATGACTTGCGGGTAGGCACGTGGGAACTGTATGAGCCGGACGGGACCCTTTCTGGCTACTACAAACCTTTTTACGAGAATAATGAGTTGGCCGGTGAGATTAATTCGCTGATAAATAAGAGCAAGGCTGTGCCGGCAGTATCCCGTACAACACGAAAGCAAGGGTTCTACTATTTTCAACCGCGTGTCCCGGAGTATCACAGTGTAATTATTGGCGGCAATCCTATGCTTTCATTTATTGGCCGCATGCCCTTGGCGGTCGAGTTTTACAACCAGGAGCGACTGGGCCATGAGTTTGAGTTTGAAGGAATCCGATCACCCTTCTTCACAGCTGACTCCGAAGTGCCCTCGGGAAAAGTCTTCCAACGAGGGTATTCCATTGCCTTGAAGCAGAAATTTTACAATACGATTAAGACCGGCATGTGGTATTTTGGCCATGAAGTAAGGTTTACCAATATTGGCTATTTCAATAACATGACTTTCCCGCAGGCACCTAATAATATAATTACTGCAAGCGCCTCGGAGCAGCGTGCAGAGTATGGCGTGATGTTGGGTACACGTCTGATGCAAAAGAACGACGGTGATGGCTTCACCATAGATGCAGTGATCGGTTATAACATCGGTTATCGGTCGATAGACATAGAACCTATATATAAGGATGCTTTCAGCAATATTGACCAGACCAGATTGTCACAGAGTTTCAGGTTCGGATTGAATTTCGGATACTCCTTCTCGTTTGATGGCAGGAGGTAGGGGTTGAAATTAATGAACTTGGCAAAGTAGGATAACTGCCATCTGGTAATGATTTCTTGCCTAAGGCTCATTTCATGGTACGCAGACAGATTGAATTAATACTCTCTCCACAGGAGGCGTTTGACTCCGCACTTTTTCAACAGACGGTTTCAGCCCGGTTGCACCTTGCACCCACCGGTGATAGTGCCTTTCGATTGTTGCGGAGATCGATTGACGCACGTAGCCGCAATGTGGTAGTGAAAGTATTGTGTGAGATTATTCCAAAAGAAGCGGTACATAAATCAATTTCGTACCAGGCTAACTATCCGGATGTATCAAAGTCGAAGTCGGTGGTGATTGTAGGGGCAGGCCCGGCTGGCTTGTTTGCCGCTCTTCGGCTAATAGAATCCGGTTGTAAGCCAATCGTAATTGAAAGAGGTAAAGATGTGCAGTCTCGCCGACGCGACATCGCTGCCATCAACAAGAATCACCTCGTAAATCCTGAGTCAAATTACTGCTTTGGTGAGGGCGGAGCGGGCACTTATTCAGATGGGAAACTATACACCCGCTCCACCAAGCGAGGTGACATAAAAAAGATCCTCGAGATTTTGGTAGCCCATGGCGTCTCAGAGGAAATACTGTATGACGCACATCCGCACATCGGTACCAATAAACTTCCACAACTGGTGAAAGAACTCCGTGAAAGTATACTGAGGGCAGGCGGAGAGATTCACTTTAATACGAAAGTGACCGGGTTGATGCTCTCTACAAATGAAATAATGGGTGTTGTTACAAATGAAGGAGAGAGAATTGAAGGAGCTGCTGTTATCCTTGCAACCGGTCATTCGGCCCGGGATATTTTTGAATTGCTCCATAGCCTGAAGATTTATCTGGAAGTAAAACCTTTTGCGATGGGAGTCAGGGTGGAGCATCCGCAGCAAATGATTGATAGGGTCCAATATCATTGCGCGGTAGACCGGGGGCTTTATTTGCCGGCATCGTCGTATTCACTTGTCCATCAGGCAGTGGTCAATGGCAAGCAGCGGGGGGTTTTCTCATTTTGTATGTGCCCTGGTGGTTTTATTGTTCCAGCTGCCACCGCGCCCGGCGAGATCATTGTTAACGGGATGAGCCCCTCGCGCCGCGATTCCAGGTTCGCCAACTCCGGGATTGTGGTGGCCGTAGAAACTTCTGACCTTAAGAAATACGAAAAGTATGGTGCGCTGGCCGGTTTGATTTTTCAAAGGGAAATTGAGCAAAAGGCCTGTGCAATGGCTGCCGGTAATCAATCGGCCCCGGCCCAGCGATTGGCGGATTTTGTGGAGGGTAAAATCTCCTCATCTCTTCCCGAAACATCCTATCAGCCCGGACTCATCTCATCGGAGGTCGCAGCCCTATTTCCCACCTTTATTTCTGAAAGTTTAATACAAGGATTCAGGAATTTTGGGAGCAAGATGAAAGGTTATATCACCAATGAAGCACAGGTAGTTGGAGTGGAAAGCCGAACATCTTCTCCGGTCCGAATTCCCAGGGACAAAGATGGATTGGAACATCCGCAGGTGCGACGTTTGTTCCCGTGCGGTGAAGGTGCTGGCTATGCAGGAGGCATCGTATCGGCCGCGATGGATGGTGAGCGGGTTGCCGATGCTGTTATTAAAAAGTATGTTGAATCTTAATACGGTAGCGAGTTTTTAAACATTGAGTATGAGTAAGAAAACTGTCATCATAGGGGCTTCCCCAAATCCTTCGCGTTATGCATACATTGCTGCCAGGATGCTTATGGATTACGGGCATGAGATTGTTCCGGTTGGAATAAAAAAAGGTGAAGTCTTTGGTCATGAAATACAAGACTTACGGAAAAAAGAAAAAATAGAAAATATCGACACCGTAACCTTGTACATTGGCGCGCGCCATCAGCCGGAATGGTATGATTACATCGTGAGCTTGAAGCCTGCACGGGTCATCTTCAACCCCGGCACGGAGAACCCGGAGTTCATTCAGAAAGTCACTGATTCGGGATCTGAAGCGATAGAGGCTTGTACGTTGGTTATGTTGCGATCCGGACAATACTAATTGGTAACCAGTGATCGGTATTCGGTGAGTCGGTTTGGGAACCTGATAACCGATTACTGTGATTACTGAATACCGATTACCAACTAATGTGGCGGGTATTTCGCAACGGCATTTAGACACACAATCTTCCATTTGCCATCCTTACCTTTTTCAAGGACCCGGATTTCTGCCGTTTCATCGCGGTCAATGTCATCCGTGACTTTCTGAATAAAGCGGGCATAGGCCCCCGAGCCATACACTCTGATTTCCAGCCACACCCTGTCAATTTTAGATTTGGATGGTTTTGCTGTGCGAAAGTATTCATCAAAATTACGCTTGATATTTTCGGTGCCCTCCAGAACGCTTCCAGCCGTTGAATCTGAATAGGACCAAAACGTGTACGACGCATCGAGCCAGTTGGACTCCCAGTTTTTACGGTCTACCCCGAAGAATGAGGTCGTTTCCTTTTCGATAACAGATTTAATCGCATCCTTGTCGGGTTGGGCTACAACGGAAATGCAGACCAACCAAAACAGGCTGGTGAGCGTAATGCCTAGTTTTGTTTTCATAAGGTTTGGTGGTTTGGTAGGTATTAGAAATTTAACAAAAAATGGCGAACCAATGAAATATGATTGACTTTTTCTATAAAACGGTAGCCCGGTGTCCGTCTTTAGACCTGGTTACCAATAAGATGCCTTACCTGCGAAATATTTTGACAGCCAGGGTAGGAAATATGACAAAAGTCACATTGATCTCCGGGGCTTAGCGCTAAATTTATGCAACAAAAAAAACCGAAATTATGCCGATTGATGAAAAAGTAATACGGATTAAGGACCTGATCGTTAAGCCTAATCATAAAATAAAAACACGGGATTTTGCTACGAAGTATGAAGGTAAAACCCTTACAAAACAGAATGCTGAACGAATCCTCGAAATAAGCCGGAAGAATTTGGCGAAAATCCAGGACGAGCTTTATGCTCACAATAAGTACAGTGTACTGATCGTCTTACAGGCAATGGATGCCGCAGGAAAAGATGGAGCGGTGAAGCACATCATGTCTGGATTTAATCCATTGGGTGTAAAGGTGTATAGTTTTAAAGCACCCACTGCACATGAACTGGATCACTATTATTTTTGGAGACATGAACTGGCATTGCCGGCCCGTGGTGAAATAGCCATTCATAACCGGTCGCATTATGAAAATGTTCTGGTCACACGGGTTCATCCCACATACGTATTAGGCGAAAATATTCCCGGCATTGATTCACTCGATAAAATAAACAAAACTTTTTGGGAGGGCCGCTTCAAGCAGATAAGAAGGTGGGAAAAGAATCTTACGGAGAATGGTATCATTATCATGAAATTCTTTCTCAACGTTTCAAAAAAAGAACAAAAGAGGCGATTTCTTGAACGTATTGAGGATCCAACCAAAAACTGGAAATTCTCTTTAAGTGACTTAAAAGAACGAGCGTACTGGGACCAGTATCAGGAAGCCTATGGAGAGGTCATCAGTGCCACCGCTACAGAGAATGCTCCATGGTTCATTATTCCTGCGGATGATAAATGGTATGCGCGCCTCGCCATAGCCTCTGTCATTCATAAACAATTCAGCAAGCTGGAGTTGAGTTATCCTTCTGTTAGTGAAGCGCAGAAGGCAGAACTTCAAAAAGCCAAGGTTCAGCTAATGGGTGAAGAAGAATCGAAGAACATGAAGAAGGTCGGATCGACAGGGAAGACCTCTTCAAAAAAGAGACAACAGTAGAATTTACCCGCCGTTGTCCCATCGAATCACATTGCGGACTCGTGCCTCGGCCGCTAAAACGTAAGCAAATGAGGGACGCAGCTGGCCACCTGATCACTAAACGTCTCCGCGACATTCCTCTGCGCGCTCCGTGTTTAAAAGGCATTATTTATCCAAAAAATGCTGAAAGCGTGGCAAAAACGCTTATTTTTGACCCCTTGTAAAAAAGCAAAATGAGCGAAACAAAGTTGAAAGAGGCCTCTGAATACTCAGCCAGTAATATCCAGGTTTTAGAAGGATTAGAGGCGGTGCGAAAAAGGCCCGCCATGTACATCGGAGACGTAAGTGTGAGGGGCCTTCATCACCTTGTTTGGGAGGTGGTTGACAACTCGATTGATGAAGCAATGGCGGGTTATTGCGACGAAATCAAAGTAACCATCAATCCAGATAATTCCGTAACAGTGGAGGACAATGGCCGGGGCATTCCGACCGATATGCACCTCAAGGAAAAGCGGTCGGCACTTGAGGTGGTTATGACCGTACTGCATGCAGGTGGTAAGTTTGACAAAGACACGTATAAGGTTTCAGGAGGCTTGCATGGCGTCGGTGTGTCCTGCGTAAATGCACTGTCGGAGGTTTTGAAAGCCACAATTTACCGGGATGGGAAAATAGCGGAACAAGAATACCACCGAGGCATACCCCAATACCCCGTCAGAGTAATTGGCCAGTCGGACAGGCGGGGGACAACGATCCAGTTCAAACCGGATTTTGAAATTTTTCCTGTCCTGGAATATAACTATGTCACCGTATCCGCACGCCTGCGGGAGCTTTCGTTTCTAAATCCAGGCATAAAAATTCACTTGACAGACCTTCGGGAAAAGGATGAGAAAGGAGAACCGCGCCAGGATTCCTTCTTCTCCCAAGGGGGCTTGCGGGAATTCGTCCAGTACATGGATGCTACGCGCGAGAAGCTTATTGCAGAGCCGATTTATGTCGAAAATGACAAGGGCGGCACTCCTGTACAGGCTGCATTGAGTTACAATACTTCATTCAGTGAGAACCTGGTTTCCTATGTAAATAACATAAATACCCAGGAGGGAGGAACACACGTGGCGGGTTTCCGGAGAGCATTGACCCGGACGTTGAAAACGTATGCCGATAAATCAGGTCTCCTGGAAAAAGCCAAGATTGAAATTACGGGTGACGATTTTCGCGAAGGTCTTACCGCTGTAATCTCTGTAAAAGTAGCTGAGCCACAATTTGAGGGACAGACAAAAACTAAGCTGGGTAATTCTGATGTAATGGGGGCAGTGGACCAGGCTGTGGGAGAGGCCCTGCAGAACTTTTTGGAAGAGCATCCCAGAGAAGCCCGGCTCATTGTCAATAAAGTAATCCTGGCAGCCCAGGCGCGTCATGCAGCCCGGAAAGCACGCGAAATGGTCCAGCGTAAAAATGTATTGAGTGGAACAGGCTTGCCGGGTAAACTTGCGGACTGTGCAAGTGCTGATCCTGCTGAATCGGAATTGTACCTCGTGGAAGGAGATTCGGCGGGTGGCTCTGCCAAGCAAGGCCGAAACAGGCATTTTCAGGCTATTCTTCCCCTTCGTGGGAAGATTTTAAACGTGGAGAAGGCCCCGGAGCATAAAATTTATGAGAACGAGGAAATCAAGAACATGATTACGGCGCTGGGTGTAAGCTTTGGTACGGCCGAAGATGACAAAGCGCTCAACCTTTCCAAACTCCGATATCACAAAGTTATCATCATGACCGATGCGGATGTAGACGGTAGTCATATTCGAACGTTGATTCTTACCTTTTTCTTTCGCTACATGCGGGATTTGATTGAACAGGGCTATGTGTATATCGCACTTCCGCCCTTGTATTTATTAAAGAGGGGCAAGGAAGAACGCTATTGCTGGACAGAAGAGGAACGGGATTTGATTTTCAAAGACCTTAGTAAGGATGGTAAAGGGGACAGTGTAAATATTCAACGCTATAAAGGTTTGGGTGAAATGAACCCCGAGCAGTTGTGGACGACTACAATGGATCCCGACAAAAGGTCGCTGAAGCTTGTTGGAATTGAATCAGCTGCTGAAGCCGATCACCTGTTCTCCATGCTGATGGGTGATGAAGTGGCGCCCCGCAGGGAATTTATTGAGAAGAATGCGAAGTATGCTAAAATAGATATATAGGTAAATGGTAATCGGTAATCAGTTTGCAATTACCGATCACGATTACCGATCACCGACCATGGAAGGAGAAGAAGAACTGTTGACACTGCCGGCGAATGTGCCACAACAGATCACAGAGAGTAATTATATAAGCCGTGATTTGAGCTGGTTGCAGTTCAATTACCGGGTGCTGGACCAGGCGCAGCATATTGATCGCAGCATTTTTGATCGTCTGAAATTCTTTTCCATAACATCCTCCAACCTGGATGAATTTTGCACCATCCGGCTTGGAAGTCTCTATAACTATCTGGACTTCGGTAAAGAACGTTTTGATTATAGTGGCCTTCGGGAAACTCCTTTCCTCAAGCTTTTGCTGCAGGAAGTACAAAAGTTTCTCCTCACCCAACACGACTATTATGTCAACAACCTCAAGCCGTTATTCGAAAAGAATGGATTTAAGATAAGTGAATATGAACACTTGTCCCAGCAAGACAAGAACAGAGTCGATCAGTATTTTCAGCGTACCATCTATCCGATGCTGACGCCAATGATGTTTGACAGCTACCATACCTTTCCAACCCTGAAGAACAATCGACTGTTGATTGGTGTGGTGACAAAAGCAGCGACGGAGTCAAGTCAGCACCAAAAGGCTTCCTTTATCCAGATACCCAGCAACATCGGACGCTTTTTTGAAATTCTGCAGATGGATGGCACCATCGCTTTCATACCCATTGAAGATATCATCCGGCATAATGTTCACCATCTGTTCCGAAATGTTGAAGTATTGAGTGTGAATCTCTTCCGTATCAATCGAAATGGCGACTTTACCCTGGAAGAAAGTGAAGATATTGAATCCAATTTTCTGGAAGAACTCAAAAGAAAATTGCAAACCAGACGCACCGGAAGGGTCGTGCGAATGGATCTCCTCGAAGGAGCAGATCCGTGGATGGTGCGACTGCTAAAAATCCAGTGGGACCTGGAGGACCAGAATATTTTTAACGTACCGAAAGACAGCATGCTGGATCTGGCCGGTCTTATACAAATCATCAATCATAAAGAATTTAAGGATAAACGGTCCCAGGCAAGACCGCCCATTAAACCGGTCACGTTTCCGGAACAAGGTCAACGTGATTTGTTTGAAGTCCTGAAAGAACGTGACATACTCCTGCACCATCCCTACAACTCGATGGAGCCAGTGATTGAATTGCTGGAGAAGGCAGCCGATGATCCGCTGGTATTGTCAATCAAGATTACCATCTATCGCCTCGCAAAAGAATCGAGGGTGAGTGCTGCATTATTAAAGGCCGCTGAGAACGGCAAGCATGTATCCGTTTTATTTGAAGTGAAAGCCCGCTTTGATGAGGAAAACAATCTCCGGGAGGCCCAGAAACTTCAAAAGTCAGGATGTTTCGTTATATACGGTTTTGGAGCTTTGAAGACACACACCAAGTTGTTGCTGATTGTGCGGAGAGAACCAGATGACCGGGTTTACAGGTACGTGCATATCTCCAGCGGAAATTACAATGAAGCCACAGCCAGGCTTTATACCGACATAGGGTTGCTGACTACCCGGGAAAATTATGGCGTTGATGTCTCAGAATTTTTTAATGTAATCACGGGACACTCGCAGCCATCACCGTATCGCAACCTGATCACTTCCCCGCGGGATATGCGTTTTCAGCTTTGTAACCTGGTAAAGAAAGAAGCTGACAACGCACGAAATGGATTGCCGTCCGGCATTATTATTAAGCTCAACTCCATACAGGACAAAGAGTTCATCGATGCCTTATACGAAGCGAGCCAGGCGGGAGTACCGGTGAAGTTGATTGTCCGGGGAATGTGTTGTTTGCGCCCGGGCCGACAAGGATTGAGTGAGAATATTGAAGTGATTTCCATTGTTGGAGAATACCTCGAACACTCAAGGGTTTACTATTTCCACAATGCGGATAACCCTAAAGTTTATATCGGCAGTGCCGATGCGATGGTGCGAAGTTTCGACAGACGAATTGAATCACTCGTGTTATTGGAACAGGAAATTTTGAAGAAGCAGGTGATGAACATTTTAAGATATAATCTGCGCGACAATGTGAATTCCTATGTAATGAAGGAGGATGGGAGTTATGTGGTCAAGGAGCAAAATGGCGAAGTTCCTTTTAATATCCACAAGGAATTTTACAACGTGACAAAGGAAATCATTGAAGATGTGAAACTTTTCTGATTCGCTCTTCTCAGTGTGAATTTCTCTATGGTCCTCTCTGTTATAAATCCAACACCCATTCGATAGACGATACTCCAAATATTTGGGTTGACGGATTTTCTAACACCGCGATGCACAGAGTCCCAACAGAAGCTATCGGCATGCAGACACCAATCGACATATTATGTTTGCGTTCTGGCAACTTTCTTTTCAAGCATCATAGTCTTTTTCCCCTTTGATTGATCTTCTGTATTAAAAAACTCAATCTTCCTGTGTTTTTGATTTTTTTCAAAAAGCTGCAAAAGGATGCCGTCTTTTAATCCAACTTCCGGAACAAGAATGCTTTTCGAATGTGCCCATTCCATTACTTTGATGTAGATGTCGCTCGCGGGTACAATTACATCGGCCCGGTCAGGGTTCATCTGCAGTTCATAGATGCGTTCTTCCATGGTATGACTTTCCACCATTTTCTTAATTTCCATGATTTTTTTTAGAGACATGGTCTTACCTTGTTTGACTTGTGCCAGCTCGAAAATTTTGCTGATATTTCCACCCGTGCCTACTGCCGTTACTATCCCGTAATCTTTCTTCACACTGTCTTTTACCCATTTTTCCATGTCAGCCCACATCACGGGTGAGTCGTGATGCTCCAGGACGCGCACGGAGCCAATCTTAAAAGAGCGGGTCTTTATTTTCTTTCCGCCGGCGAACAGGTTTAACTCAGTGCTACCACCTCCAACATCAATATGAAGGTAGGTTTTGTCCGTCAGGTAGGAGGAGATCGCCTTGTTGATCAGGGTTGCCTCTACGTGTCCATCAATGATGTGAATGGTAATGCCCAGTTCTTTTTTTATTTCTTTTACCAATTCCTCTCCGTTTTCCGATTCACGCATGGCAGAAGTCGCACAGAACATGAAATCATCCACTTCATACAGCTCCAACAAGAGTTTGTACGTTTTCATCAGCTTTTTAAACTTTTCAATACTTGCTTTACTGATGCGGTTCGTTCCAAATACGTCGTGCCCCAGGCGGAGTGGGAAACGAACATATTCTACCTTCTTAAACATGGCCTTGTCTCCGTGTTCCAGTACACTGGAAACCTGAAAGCGAATGGCGTTTGAACCGATGTCAATGGCTGCTAGTTTCATAGGGGAGTATGCAAAGTAAATGCTTAATCACCTGTAATTGTTCGTCAATTATTAAAATTGGTCATCATCCTTCATTTTTACCGAGTTATTGATTTTCTTTGCACCGCTTATCCAGAAAGACCGAGGGACAGGGCCCTATGAAGTCTTAGCAACCTTGCCAATAACTTGGTGCTACCTCCCTTTCCTGACGGCAGGAAGAAGATGAGCGGCCATCCTACAAGGCTCTTTCTGGAAAAGTGTTAAACAGCAGAAAGAGTGAAAATTGAAGATATTCTGAAAAAACGTATCATGGTGCTGGATGGCGCCATGGGTACCATGATCCAAAAACACATCCTGACGGAAGCGGATTTTCGCGGGGAACGCTTCAAGGACCATAAATTCCCGCTCAAGGGAAATAATGACCTGCTTTCGATAACCCGCCCTGACATTATTAAAGACATTCATCGCCAATACTTTGAGGCGGGAGCGGATATTGCCGAAACCAACACGTTCAGCGGCACCACGGTAGCACAATCCGACTATCACCTGGAGGATATCGTGTATGAACTTAATTTCCAATCGGCCAGAATCGCTAAAGAGGTGGCGGACGAGTTTACGAAACGAGAGCCAAACAAACCACGCTTTGTAGCAGGAGCCCTCGGACCTACAAACAAAACTGCTTCTTTGTCACCCGATGTAAACAACCCGGGCTACAGGGCCATTACTTTCGATCAATTAAAAGAGGCTTTTAAGTTGCAGGCAAAAGGGCTTATCGATGGAGGCGTCGATTTGCTTTTGTTTGAAACAATCATCGATACACTCAATGCGAAGGCAGCGCTTTTTGCGGCCCAGGAATTATTTGAGGAGATCGGTAAAGCAATACCGATCATGGTTTCCGGGACAATTACCGATGCCAGTGGCCGCACGCTTTCCGGCCAGACAACCGAGGCATTTTTGATCTCTGTTTCGCATGTACCATTATTAAGTATTGGATTGAATTGTGCTTTGGGCGCCAAGGCATTGCGACCTTATTTGCAAGTCTTGAATGAACAAGCCCCGTTTTTTGTGAGCGCCTATCCAAATGCGGGCTTGCCCAACGAATTTGGTCAATATGACCAAGGGCCAAAAGAGATGAGCGATCAAATTGAAGAATTTTTACAAGAAGGACTTGTCAATATTATCGGAGGTTGTTGCGGCACCACACCCGATCACATAAAAGTCATAGCATCGCTCGCCGCGAAGTATAAACCACGGGAGGTAACAGTCAATGCCTGATCATTTCTTACGACTCAGTGGCCTGGAAGCAGTAACGGTCACGCCTGCATCAAACTTTATCAACATTGGTGAGCGAACGAATGTAACAGGCTCTGCCAAATTCCTTAAACTCATCAAAGAAGATAAGTTCGATGAGGCTCTGACAGTTGCTTTGGATCAGGTGCGCGGAGGTGCTCAGGTGATTGACGTGAACATGGATGAGGGGATGCTGGATTCTGAAGCAGCAATGGTCAAATTCCTTAACCTGATGGCATCAGAACCGGAAATTTCACGGATACCGGTAATGGTCGATTCATCCAAATGGAACGTGATAGAAGCAGGTCTGAAATGCCTACAGGGAAAAAGCATTGTGAACTCCATCAGTTTAAAGGGCGGGGAAGAAGAATTTATCCGGCAGGCCAAATTGGTAAAGCGTTACGGAGCGGCTACCGTGGTCATGGCTTTTGACGAACACGGTCAGGCCGATACGTACCAAAAAAGAATTGACATTTGTAAACGGGCCTATGATATCCTCACCAGGCAGCTAAAGTTCCTTCCGCAGGATATCATCTTTGATCCCAATATTTTCCCGGTCGCCACGGGTATCGATGAGCACCGCAATTATGCTCTTGATTTTTTCAAAGCGGCAAAGTGGATTCGCGCCAACCTTCCGCACGCCCACGTGAGTGGTGGTGTAAGCAATGTTTCGTTTAGCTTTCGGGGCAATCAACTTGTGCGCGAGGCGATGCATTCAGTCTTTCTATACCACGCCATTCAGCATGGAATGGACATGGGCATTGTAAATCCTACCATGCTCGCAGTGTACGATGAAATCCCAAAGGACTTGTTAGAACGTGTGGAGGATGTCATTCTCAACCGGCGCGAGGATGCTACGGAGCGGCTCCTGGAATTAGCGGAGACTGTCAAAGGATCTGCGAAAAAGAAGGAACAAGATGATGAATGGAGAAAGGGAACGGTAGAAGAGCGGCTCACCCATTCGTTGGTAAAAGGCGTGATTGATTTTATCGAAGCAGATATTGAAGAAGTTCGTCATAAATATGATAAACCGCTGCACGTTATTGAAGGCCCATTAATGGCGGGTATGAATGTGGTGGGTGATTTATTTGGTGCAGGAAAAATGTTCCTGCCGCAGGTGGTGAAGAGCGCCCGCGTGATGAAGAAGGCGGTGGCCTATCTCACGCCCTATCTGGAAGAAGAGAAACGCAGGAGTGGACAGGTTGGGAAACCGGCAGCGAAGATCCTGATGGCCACCGTAAAGGGTGATGTTCATGATATAGGAAAAAACATCGTAGGCGTGGTGTTGGCATGCAACAATTATGATGTTGTCGATTTAGGTGTGATGGTACCCCCTGAAAAGATCATAGAGGCCGCCAAACGGGAGAAAGTGGACATCATCGGGCTCAGTGGTCTGATCACACCGTCCCTTGATGAGATGGTTCATGTTGCCAAAGAAATGCAACATGAAGGGATGGACCTTCCACTGATGATCGGGGGTGCGACAACTTCACGCATTCACACGGCAGTTAAAATTGATCCGGTGTACGATGGACCCGTTATTCACGTCCTGGATGCATCGCGGTCCGTTCCGGTGGCCAGCGAATTTATCAACCAGGAAACGAGAGGAGATTTCAAAATACGTGTCAAGCAGGAATATGTCAAACTTCGGCAGGACCACGAGAGCCGGCAGCTGGAGAAGAATTATATCCCATTGGCAGTGGCTCGCAAAAATAAAGTTGCCATTGACTGGGATAAATTTCAACCAACAGATCCAGCCTTCCTTGGTAAAAAAGTATTTCTGAACTACCCGTTGAATGAGATACGAAAGTATATCGACTGGACGCCCTTCTTTCAAACATGGATGCTGTTTGGACGTTACCCTGATATTTTTAAGGATGCGAAAGTAGGAGAGGAAGCGAGAAAACTTTTTGCAGACGCTCAAAAAATGCTTGACAAGATTGTAGCGGGTAAAGAGTTGCAAGCCAATGGGGCCGTAGCCTTTTTCCCTGCTCAAGGAACCGACAGCGATGATGTGATTTTATATAAAGACAAAGGTCTGAAGTCGGAACTGACGACCCTGCACTTCCTGCGTCAGCAAAATAAAAAGGCACAAAATCTGCCGAACTTTTGCCTGGCAGATTTTATAGCGCCGGCCTCCACTGGAAAGACGGACTACATCGGCATGTTTGCGGTAACGACCGGTGGGAATATCGAGAAATTGATAGCTCGCTATAAGGCTCAGCAGGATGATTATCAGGAGATTATGGTTAAGTCGCTGGCTGACCGTTTAGCAGAAGCTTTTGCAGAACTCATGCATGAAAAAGTGAGGAAGGAATTGTGGGGCTATGCAAAAAATGAAAACCTTCCCATGGACGAAGTGATCAAGGAAAAGTACCAGGGCATTCGTCCGGCCCCCGGCTACCCGGCATGCCCCGATCATACAGAAAAGAAGACCATCTTTGATTTGCTCGAAGCGGAAAAGGAAACGGGGATCATACTCACAGAATCTTTTGCGATGTATCCTGCCTCATCGGTGAGTGGCTATTATTTTTCAAACGCTGAATCTAAATATTTTGGGTTGGGAAAAATAGAGCGAGATCAGGTAAAGGAATATGCTGTGCGTAAAGGAAAATCAATCATGGAAATCGAGAAATGGCTTTCACCAAATTTGAGTTATGATATTTAAATTGCGAGGTCTTGTGAATTTTCACGCAAAGAGCGCGAAGGGAATACACAAAGGTCGCAAAGAATGGATGAGAATCAATTATCATATAGAATAATAGGGATAGCCCTGGAATTGCATAAATCTCTTGGACCTGGCTTACTGGAATCTGTTTATGAAACAGCTTTAGCCCATGACCTTGTTGAAAGTGGATTGGATGTTAAACGACAGGTATCTTTGCCGTTTGTTTATAAAGACATAAATATGGAAGCAGGCTACAGAATTGACATTTTGGTCAATGACAAAGTCATTTTAGAGATTAAGTCAATTGACGCCCTGGCACCCATCCATTTTGCCCAGGCGCTGACCTACTTGAAATTATCAAAATTGAAACTGGCACTCTTAATAAATTTCAATGTCAAAACTCTAAAAGAAGGAATTCACAGAATTGTAAACCAACTTTAGCTTTGCGCTCTTTGCGCCTAACTTTGCGCCCTTTGCGTGAAACAACCGAACATGAAAGTAACAGAACATATCAAAAACGCCCACGGCAAAACCCTCTTCAGCATCGAAATTCTCCCCCCATTAAAAGGTGAGAACATCCGCTCCCTCTACGACAACATGGATCCGTTGATGGAGTTCAAGCCTCCCTTTATTGATGTCACCTATCACCGGGAAGAGTATGTGTACAAAAAGAAAGAGAACGGATTGCTGGAAAAGAGCTCCACGCGAAAACGCCCCGGCACGGTAGGTATTTGTGCTGCTATTCAAAATCATTACAAAGTGGATACGGTTCCGCATATAATATGTGGCGGATTCAGTAGGGAAGAAACGGAGAATGCCCTCATCGATCTTCACTTTCTTGGCATCGACAATGTATTGGCCTTGCAGGGAGATGCAATCAAAACAGAAGCACGTTTTGTTCCTGATCCCGACGGCCATAAGTATGCCTCCGAATTGCTGGGGCAGATTGTTGCCATGAACAGCGGAAAGTTTCTGGATGAGGACCTTGGGAATGCGTCTCCGACAAGTTTTTGCGTGGGGGTAGCGGGTTACCCTGAAAAGCACTTCTCAGCACCCAATTTGAAAGCCGACCTCAAATATCTTAAACTCAAAGTGGACATGGGGGCGGAGTATATTGTTACACAAATGTTTTTCGACAATAAAAAGTATTTCAACTTTGTGGAAAAATGTAAAGAGGCCGGGATCAATGTTCCGATCATTCCAGGCCTGAAGCCGATAACAGCAAAAGGTCAGGTCAACGTATTGCCCACCATTTTTCATATCGACCTGCCGGAGGAACTTGCGGATGAAGTGGAGAAATGCAAAGACAGCGTTGCGGTAAAGCAAGTGGGGATCGAATGGGCGATACAGCAATCAAAAGAACTGATGAAGTTCGGTGTGCCCACACTTCATTTTTATTCGATGGGAAAGTCGGATCCGATTTATAAGATTGCTAAGGAGTTGTTTTAGAAAAAAGGACTGCTACAACACATGATAACAAAGCAATCTATAGCCATGCGACTTTTGGCTTACATGAAACATGAGATCAACCTATCACAATTGGTGAACTGGGCAGAAAATGCCATTCTGGTGGGAGGCTTTGAACCTGGAAGCGAAACAGAGATTAGAAAAGTATTAGGTAAGTTGGGCCTCGCTGATGTAAACAACTTTGGCCTGCTTTGGGAAGATTGCGAGCAGTTGATGGCGCAACTGGGTTATAAAGTGAAAGTAGAGGCTGCCTTAGTTGCTTAGTTTGTAAAGTTTGTAGAAGTCCTTCGTTCAATTCTAATCCATGAGCAAGTCCGATCCAATTTATAAGATTGCCAGGCAGTTGTTTTAGAAAAATGGACTGCTACAACACTCGCGGATGTGATGTAGACTGCAACAGCCCCACTTGGATAAGGTAGGGTCATTGGTTTGATGTATCTGGGCGAAACGGCGGTATTGAGAGTAAATAAAATAGGGACCGAAGCCCCTATTTTATTTATGTACTCTACTTTTTTAAAGCCGATTAAGGAATTGGCAACGCCGTCGCATTATAAAGACTAATATCAGTCAACGGGATGGTGGATCCAAATTTAGCGTTTATCGCACTGATAAAGACGGTGGAGAGAAACGCATATCCGCGGCTATTAGGATGAACCCCATCCTCAGAGAAAATTCCGGTGGGTGGGTTGATGTTAGGTGTGATGGTTACACTGTTCATAACTCCAGCTTTGTTAGTTACAAGTGTCGCCATTGCGGTGCTTACGTCTGCTAATGCAACGCGGGAAGAGTTTACTGCAGCAAAACCAGCAATGGTCGAATTGAATGCGTCCCTTGCAGCTCTGATTTCAGTAATCTCACTTGGGATAAGGACATATTGATCACCCAGAGGAACCGACACACCATTTACTAACAGAGGATTTCCACCAACTACAGTGCCCAGGACTGAACCGGTGGCTAGCGGAATAATATCCGATGAGGTAGTTTGCCTGACCATAACATACGGTGAAAGTGCATCCCGTTGTGCTTGCGTGATGGCACCAGCATTTTTCAAACCATCAAAATAAGGTCCTAAGTTGATGAGGGTTTCATCCGTAATAAGAATTTTATTGGAGCTTGAAGCGCTGAAAGCAATTTTGCGTGTACCAATTTCTGTTGCCAAAGCTGCAGAGATACCAAACGCCGCCGCATTGGCAACCAATCCGTTAAGTGCAGCATTGTATCCTGCAAAGCCGGTGCTGACGGCAGTTGCAGTAGCGGCATCTAACGGAATTGGATTATAGGCAACCGCAGTAAAATGTGGCATCACAAAAATATCAGGGAAGTTTCCGATCACTGCTTTGCTTGTGGCATCCACGGTAAGCAACCCGGTGTTAGGACTGGCAGTAAGTAGCGCAGCATTGAATCGAGCAGCAAATGTGCCAGCCGGCGTTAATGGAGCTTTTGTCGGATCCCCGCCGAATGCAGCGTACAGAAAAAAATCATCCAACCCTAGCCAGAACAAATAGAAGGTACCGCCTGCGGCTTTTGCATCGCTCATGATACTTGACCCAGATGTACCATTTGGACTTGGACTAGACGCAAACCGGAAGTAAAATGGTGTGAATGCCGGGTTGGCAGCTGGTGGCGGTGGCCCGCCGGTCGCCGGTGTCAAGGCTTGTCCTAAAGTGATAGCTGATACGCTAAAGTTGTTTAGGGCCGTTTTGCTGCCCGTATACATAAAGCCTGGATTGGCTGCCGGATTCGGAAGCGCTTCCAAATTGCCGGGTGCATACGCCTGAGGGGTAGGTTTGGGTGAGGCACCTTGCAATAACATCCTACCCAGGATGGGTTTGGTATTATTGGTCAGAAATGGTTGTGTTACAAATAGATTCCAGCCAAGTGAAGCACCAATGGTTGGTTGATTGAATGTGGCCGGCGCACCCACTGTCTGAAATTGCTTATTTAAAATTGCAGCCAATGAATTATTCTGGCCTTCCGTAAACAAAGCCCCCGCTTGCATCCCGGCCACAAATGAATTGCCGATTGCAACAAACTTGGTAAAATCTGCTGACCCCTTTAGGGGAGCCGGTCCGGGATCTGGGGCCACAGCGACTTCAGGGACAATGGGCTCCTGCTTACAGGATCCCACCAGGAGCAACGTCAATAGAATTATATTGATATATTTTATCTTTTTCATATCGGTTGTTTTAGTAGTCATGAATTATTTTAAGAATTCATCAAAGGTGAGCGAGATGTAATAGGTCTGGCCTACATAAGGTGCTCCGAGGTTGGTGCGATAGTCGCCGCCACCGATGTTCGTGCCACCAATTTTAACGATGGTCTTCATGGAACTTATTTTATAATTCACTTGTGCATCTACTACACCATATTTAGGAACGTTCCATGTTCCGTAAGATGATTGCCATAAGAAGGCATCCTGATAACGGAAGTTTACATTAAAGCCCAGATTTTTGACAACTTTACGGTTGCCTACGCCGATGCTGTATTTGTTCGTTGGCGTGTTGAATCCTGCCCTGAAGTCGGAGGCCTCGTTGGCTTTATAATAGGCCCAGTTATAATTTCCCATGAACACAAAGTTCTTTGGTAAATTGTAGGTTAGCCCCAGTCCAACCCCCTGAGAGGTGACATTCTCAGTCGAGTTAACAGCCGGTGCAAATAAAGAGCCTGCGTCTATCTGCTTGCCTTGGTGCATGGTAGCGGCCTTACTTACAATGATCTGGCTTCCGATGAAACCGCTGTAGGTTGTATAGTAGTAGTTCAGATCAACCAAAAGCTTAGTGGCAATAACTCCCTTATAGCCAATTTCAAACGCCTGTAGTTGTTCGGGCTTTACATAGGAGACGTTGGCCGTTTGTAACTGGGTTGGATCGCCTCCGATGGGCGCACCGGTGTTTGCATCGAGTGTTCCACCGGTAGCTCTGAATGCATTATATGAAGTTTGTGTGTACGCACCACCGTTATGCACTCCGTATCGTGCAGCATTTGCTTCCACGCTTCCCAGCAGTGTACCGCTTGAAGAAGGGAAGAAAATATATTGCGCCTGGGTATCCGGAATGCGGAACCCTGTCTGGAACGAGGCGCGGAAACTATTGTTTTGGTCGATTGAATATACCGCCGATATCCGAGGCGTAGGATGTCCGTCAAAGTTGTCGCTCTTGTCGTAACGGATGGATCCGGTGAGTTTCAGTTTCTCTGCGAACGTTTTAGATATTTGTGTGTAAATTCCATATTGGTTGATTTTTATCCGCTGGAAATTTATTCCGTCACTGGGCCCTTCATTAAAAATTGTTCCGTTGGAGAATAAATCGTATTGGCGATAATTTCCACCTACAACAACTTCAGCCCACTGTATCTTTTTGAAATTGTAATAGACCTCGGTGTGCCATAATTTAGAGTTATCATAGAAGGAGGCACCACCGGCGGCGCCTGAAGGAGTCTTTTGGAAATAATTGGCCCTCACAGAGTTCATCAGATCGGTAAAAGCCTGCGTTCCGGGTGCCGGGCGATTCCGATCCGCGTAGGCTCTCGCAGAGGCAGGATCACCGGCTGTTACTGTTCCTGTATAGGAAGCATCAGGATGATACCCCTGCATGGCCAGTACAAAATCGGGCACCCAGGTAGTTTTGGATGGGCTGTACGTCTCGTTGGCATATGCTCCGAGTGCTGAAAGGTTATACGACTTGCCTGCGTCTGTGGCAGAGAGGTAGCTTCGTACAAAGAAATTGTCGCCTCTAAACTCAATCTTGTGGAATTGTTGATTGAAATCACGCAGGGCATATTTTTCAGTCCCCTGGTAGATGGAGTTACCACCGCCATACCGATAGGCATAAATTACTTCTACCTTATCATTGATGCGATAATGCAGTGCTGCATCGCCCTTGATGGTGGTGGCTTTCCGATTATCCAAAATATCTTCTTCTTTAAAGCCGGTGCGGGTGATCGTTCCAACGCTGGGTACTGGAGTCGGAATTTGTGTTTCATCACCATATAAGTTCAGTCCATCGAAATTCCGATTTTTGCTCAAGTCTGTCGTTGACTCAGGATTCACCCGATCTGTTTTATAATCGTTACTTAACCAATCGGTGGCATCGAGGTACGAGAAATTCACTTTGAAGGCGAATTTATTATTAAAAGCCTTCGCGTACCGGATGCCGTATTGTGAAAGGGGATGTGAACCGCCTGCCGTTGAATTAGTGACTCCTTGCTTGATCTGGGCACTTAATCCCTGATACTCAAATGGACTTTTGCTCTTCATGATCATAATCCCATTAAATGCGTTAGGTCCGTAAAGTGCTGAGGCAGCTCCTGGAATTAATTCAATGCTTTCAGCATCTAATTCTCCAAGGCCCATGATAGAACCCGTCGGGAAATTAAGAAGAGGGGCCTGGGTGTCCATACCATCTACCCATTGGACAAAACGCGTATTCGCGATCGTTGCAAATCCACGTGTATTAACTGCTGTGAAGTTCAAGCTGCCGGTATTGACCGAGACGCCTTTCATATTGGCCAATGCATCGTAAAAATCGGGTGTGGCTGCCTGACGGATTCCAATAACGTCCATTTTCTCGATGGTGACCGGTGACCGTAAAATATTTTCCTCTATCCTCGAAGCAGATACAACAACCTCCTGACCGAGCAGTGTTTGCTCTTCCAAACTAATATCAAGAGCGGTAGTGGTTTCATCTTTTACCTCTATTTCCTGGGACTTAAATCCAATGAAAGAAAAGATAAGTGTCAAAGGCGGAGCCTGGTTCACTTTAAGATTGTACTGTCCTTTCGTGTCGGTGATGGTTCCTATTACTCTTCCTTTCACCACGATGTTTACACCGGCGAGGGTTTCACCGGTGGCATCTTTAATCGTGCCGGCGACACTGGTGGTTTGTGCCATTAGATTCGCCGAACCCAATATGAGGAAGAGCAGGGGTAGGAGCGACCGTATGTAGAATTTATTCATAAGGTGTAAATGGTTTGTTTTGCTAAATCTACAAGAATTTGCAGAGAAACAAACGATTGTTTCGCCGCTTTTTGATGGTTGCGATGGAAAAAATCAGGAATTCCGGCAGCCCGAATAGTTAACGAACTGACTCCTGGACATGTTTGGCGAGCCGGTCACAGAGGGCATTCATTTCTTTGGCCATGAACTCGTCACCGGTGGCGCGCAGTAGACTTTGACTCAAGCCGCCCACACAATCAATGCAAAACCGTTTCATGTCTTCTACTGGCATATCTTTTGCCCACAGGTTGATATGCATGGTGTTTATTTGATGATGGTCCCACAGCGCAATACTCACCGCCTTGGTATCCGCAGGATCGGATTCCGGTTTATCAGTAGCGTCCCATTCTATCTTTTCCGGAACGTTTTCATTGTCAAGTTGTACGTTGAATTGGATGGTTGATTTTTTCATGGATTAGATCGGTCAATTTGAAGATTTGAAAATTAGTCAATTTGAAGATTGAAAATTCACCCCATCTTCAAATTATCACCATCTCCGGGATTTCTCCGTCGATTATAAGTCTTCCTTCAGTCGCATTTTTGATTTCGTCTACCGTGACACCCGGAGCGCGTTGTAAAAGACGGAAGCCTCCGTGTGGCAATACGTCGAGCACGGCTAGATCTGACACGATCCTTTTCACACATCGTAAACCAGTAAGAGGGAGTGTACACTTCTTCAGAAGCTTGGAAGCACCCTCCTTGCTACAGTGTTGCATGGCTACAATAATATTCTTGGCCGAGGCCACCAGATCCATCGCTCCGCCCATGCCCTTTACCATTTTGCCCGGAACTTTCCAATTGGCGATATCACCGTATTCGGATACTTCCATGGCACCCAGGATCGTGAGATCAACTTTGCCGCTGCGGATCATCGCGAAACTTTCGGCCGAGTTGAACAAAGCGGAGCCCGGCATCATCGTAATAGTTTGTTTTCCGGCATTGATTAGGTCGGGATCAATATTTTCTTCGGTAGGAAACGGCCCGATGCCCAGCAATCCGTTCTCTGATTGTAAAACGACATTCATATTCTTAGGAATGTAGTTGGCCACCAGCGTTGGAATGCCGATTCCTAAATTAATGTACATGCCGTCTTGTACTTCTTGAGCGATTCGCTTCGCGATTCCAATTTTGTCAAGCATTCAATTTGAAGTTTTATTCATTTGAATTTCACCTAATACAACCTGTCGAATACATGTCACGCAAAGGCCGCTAAGTTAATGGCGCAAAGAACGCAAAGCTTTGTGTGCTCATTCATTTTGCGGCCTTTGCGCGCCTCCATTTGCGTTCTTTGCGTGAAACTGTATTTGTCATTTCATTTTCTGACGGTTCTTTGCTCGATCCTTTTTTCATAATTACTACCCTGAAAAATCCGGTGAACATAAATGCCCGGAGTATGAATTGCATTGGGGTCAAGTTCGCCAACGGGAACCAACTCCTCCACTTCCGCAATGGTGATCCTGCCGGCGGACGCCATCATCGGGTTGAAATTCCTTGCCGTACCGCGGTAGATCAGATTGCCCGACGTGTCACCTCTCCATGCTTTGACAAGCGAAAAGTCAGCCTTCAGCCATGTTTCCATTAAATACATATTCCCTTCAAACTCCCGAGTCTCTTTTCCTTCCGCTACTTCCGTTCCTACACCCGCTGGCGTGAAGAAGGCTGGAATACCGGAGCCGCCCGCCCGAATTCGTTCAGCCAGTGTGCCTTGAGGAATTAATTCTACTTCCAATTCCCCGGAAAGTAACTGACGCTCGAACTCAGCATTCTCACCCACGTACGATGAAATCATTTTTTTTACCTGTCGTGTTTTCAGCATCAGCCCGATACCAAAGTCGTCGACTCCGGCATTATTAGAAATGCACGTCAGGCCCTTGACACCGGAGCGCAGAATTGCGGCAATGCAGTTCTCTGGTATGCCGCAGAGCCCAAAACCTCCCAACATCAGTACCGAATTATCAGCTATATCCCTGATCGCCTCGTCTGCGTTCTTTACTCCTTTGTTGATCATGGCACAAACATTACAGATTACAAATTGTCCAAATTTTTCCGATTACCGATTACCACTTACCGATTACTCCTAAGCTTCAATTGCAAGGCTTCCAACGCCAACTCCTTATCCTTATGCAACTGGCTCTTCAATGCTTCCAGGTCCTTGAATTTTGTATCGAGACGAAGTAGTTTTTCAAACGACACTTTGAGTTCTTCGCCATAGATCTCCTTCTCAAAATTAAAAATATTTACTTCAACTGACCGTTTGATGCCGTCCACGGTAGGCCTGTTGCCGATATACATCATTCCCCCGTAGTCGATCCCTGCATACTTGATGGTGACGGCATAAATCCCTTCCGCTGGCACAAGCTTATAATGTGAATCGATATCAATATTGGCTGTGGGGAAGCCTAGCACACGGCCGAGCCTGTCGCCTTTAATAATGCGGCCAGAAAGTGAATAGGGGCGACCCAATAAATGTATTGCTTCCGATACATCGCCTTCTTCCAGTGCCTTTCTGATCTTGGAAGAGCTGACGGCCATGTTGTCAATATCCTGACGGGGAATTTCCTCCACCTCAAAACCATATTTTGGAGCATTCTGCTTTAACTGATCAAAACTTCCCTCTCTGTTTTTTCCAAAATGATGATCATATCCAATGACCAACTTCCGGGTGCCGATTCTATCTACCAGTATGTTGCGTATAAAATCGCCGGAGGAGATCTGAGAAAACTCTTTTGTAAAAGGAATTCTCAATAAATGTTGTATCCCCTGTTCTTTTAGCAATTCAGCTTTCTCTTCGAAGGTGTTTAATAGTTTTAATGTCTGGTCGTCTGGTTTGAGAACGAGACGCGGATGGGGCCAAAAAGTGATGACCACGGTTTCGCCAGAGCTTTTTTCTGCGATTTCTTTTAAGCGGACTAAGATTTTTTGATGGCCGAGGTGTACGCCGTCAAACGTACCGCTGGTGACCACCGCACCGCCGAGCCGGGAGAAATCATCAAGGGTGTGGTAAATCTTCATCTTTCTGAATTCAGATTATTAAATGTCAGTGTGGTCTGTTTTGTCTGTTCTTAAATCTGAAATTCTCTTTGCTATGTCTTCCGGTGTCTCAGCATTTTTGAGTTGAAAGTCGCCAATCCGCGTACGGCAAAGCTCCGACAAATAAGCCCCCACTCCCAAGGTTTTACCCAGGTCGTTAGCTAAGCTTCGGATATAGGTGCCTTTGGAGCAGACCACCCTGAAAGTTACTGCCGGTTTGGCAATGTTCGTAATCTCAAACTCTTTGATGTCCACTTCCCGTGGCTTTAAGGTGACCTCTTGTCCTTTGCGTGCAAATGCGTAAGCCCGTTTCCCATTGACCTTGACGGATGAATGGATGGGAGGCACTTGTTGAATTTTGCCCAGGAAGGAATTCGCTGTCGTTACGATCTGATCGTTTGTAATATGTGATATTTCAAGAGGCGGTGTCGGATCTGTTTCGAGATCGTATGAAGAAGTAGTCTGCCCCAGAACAAGTTTTCCCGTGTATTCTTTTTCGAGGCCTTGAAATTCATCAATGCGCTTCGTCATTTTCCCTGTGCAGATGATCAGCAACCCGGTGGCAAGGGGGTCCAGCGTTCCTGCATGCCCGATTTTTTTTATTTTCAGAAGGTATCGTAATTTATTCACCACATCAAATGAGGTCCACTCGATGGGCTTGTTCACCAACAAGAAAGTGCCGTCTTCTTTTTCTATCACATGACCTCCATTTCTGTACCAAAATAATACAGCAACAGCAGGATAACTCCCAGGGCGATGCGGTAATAACCGAACACTTTGAAACCGTGACGGGTGAGAAAGCCTATGAAATATTTTATGGCCGCCATCGCCACAGCAAAGGCCACCAGGTTACCAATCAGGAGAAGTGATATTTCATTTTTTCCAAATGAATTTCCCTCCAGGCAGAATTTCAAAAGCTTATATCCTGTCGCTGCCAGCATGGTGGGCACGGCAAGAAAAAATGAAAATTCTGCTGCAGCTTTTTTCGTAAGCCCCTGCGTGAGCCCGCCAATGATTGTAGCAGCAGAACGCGAAACACCAGGCACGAGCGCGATGCACTGGAACAGGCCTATCTTCCACGATTGATTGTACGAAACTTCAACTAATCCTTCTGTAGAGGAACGGGAAAAAAGTCGATCGATGAAAAGGAGTACTATACCTCCTGCAATTAACATCCAACCGACTACGTCCACACGTTCCAGTAATTTATCAATCGTATCATTGAACAAGAATCCGGCAATGGCAGCAGGTAAAAATCCGAGCGCCAGCACAAAGTAAAATGTCCACGACTGCCAGAATCGTTTCCAGTAGAGAACCACAACGGACATAATCGCACCGAGTTGTATCGCTACCGTATACGTTTTTACAAATGGATGGGAAGAAATTCCCATAACCGAAGAGCCAATGATCATGTGCCCGGTAGATGAAACAGGCAGAAATTCCGTAAGGCCTTCTATGATGGCCAGAACAATTGCCTCGGGGATTGACATAAAAAGTTCTTCAGCGGTCGGAGGGCCGGTGAAGGATAGCAAAAAGCTCAACGATAAAACCAGCTACTACAATGATGGGGCCTGCTGTAAGGCCAAGAAAGCCAAAACCATGCGGTTGTGTATCCAATGTCATGATGGTAAATCCAACTACCAGTACGACCAGGCCGATGACCATAATTCGATAGTTTTTCTTTCCGAAGGGAAGTTTATTCATAATCAATATAATTCATCCAGAGAAAGTTTCAGATATTTTTGTACAGCACGCCAGGTGCTGACAACGGCCACAAAAATACCCAATGCCAGCAGACTGGCAAGCAGTACAAGAATTCGTTGTTGGTTTTCGATCATTTGCAATTCTTCGATTTTGCGATGACCGATCTGGATGACCAGCCAAATAAGTCCCGCCGCAATCATCCCCGCAATGGTGCCGAGAAGCATGGCCCTCAAAATAAAGGGGCCTTGAATAAAAGTCCTGGTAGCGCCGACCAATTGCATACTCCGTATGAGGAACCGCTGGGAAAAGAGCGCCAGTCGTAGTGTGCTGTTAATAAGAAAGACGACAACGATCAACAGGATGGATGCCAGCCCTATCAATATGAGCCCAATTTGTGCAATGTTTTTATTCATTGACTCGATCAGACTTTCTTCATAGTGAACCAGGAAGACGCCATTGATTTTCTCGACCCTGGATTTAATATCGACCAATTCCTTTTTACTTTGAAAAGCGGTGTCGACGGCAACCAGGAAAGCATTCCGCAATGGATTTTCACCTAAGAATTTGAAGTCTTCACCGGTGTCTTTGATAAATTGTTTAGCTGCTTCCTCTTTCGAAATGAAGACCAGCGGGTTCTTGGAACTGTCTTTTAAAATAAAGTCGGATGTCGCCAATTGTTTTTCAATTTCCGCAATGTCTTTTTCCTCCAGCTGGTTTTTCAGATAGACCTGGACTTTTATATTTTCTTTTACCAGGCGAGCAAGTTCTCCGGAGTACAGTACCAGGATGCCAAATATTCCGACGACAAATAGTGCAAGTGTGATACTAAAGATCACGCTAAAAAAAGGGTAGCTCCCCAATTTCTTCTTTTTGACTTTGAATTCTCCAGCCATATTCGCCGGTAAAGATAGCAAGTGGCAATGATTTCGATGCAATTAAAGAAAGGCGGAATCATAAAAATTGTCATGTTAGACCTAAAGTTCATGGAGTGAACTCGAATTGCCCCGGCTAAACTTGTGGCAATTCGAGTTCCTGATGATGCCGGTTATTGGCTCCGGTATTCTCTAAGTTTTTTCAGCAGTTGACCGTCACTGATAGGCACCAGTTTTGTAATTGCTGACTGCTTTTCATCCAGCAAGTAATAGTTCTCTTTGTAGAAAAGGAACACGGCATGGCCATCTCCATGAATTTCCAGGATCTCATAGAGGTTTTTATCAAAAGGTCCGTACAGCATAAGTTTGTCTTGCGCAAACTGATAGTGGAAATTGTGTTTCTTGTCAACAGGCCCGATAGCTACTTCCATTTTAGAAGGTGAAATTTGTGCTTGACCTGGTGTAGCAGATTCTTTCCCTTCTTCAGTTTGTGAAAAATCCCCTGAAGGATCCACCACCTGGATGTTTGGCTTACTAACAGGCGTGGATGACTTATTTTCTTTAAATTTTTCTAATTTCTCCTTTGTTGGCTGTTGGGTCGTGACTGAATCTTCTTGCCTTATGTCGCTCGTTAATGGCACTATTGGTACTATTGCCTTATCCGTGGATTGCTCTGTAATTTCCTGATTTTGTTCTTGAAGAGAGGTCGTGCTAACCTCGTTTTCATTCATATAAAAGTAAAGACCGGTAGCTACGATACCGACCGTCACCACGGCTGCGGCAATCTTACCACCGCTCCAGTAGTTTCTGCTTACCGGAACATTGTTCAACATACTTTTTAATTCTGCCACTCTCGCATGACGTACACCCTGAACTACCTGCTGTTGAAATTCAACTTCTTCTTTCAATGTCGGATCTCCCTCCAGTTGTTGCTCAAACGCTTGCCTGTCCTGCTCGTTGAGCCGGTTTGCGAGGTAATCGTCTATCAATTCAAAATTCTCCATTTTCTTAGTCTAAAAAGTCGCGTTCAGAATACTGCGATTTCACCAGTTCATCCAGCTTTTGTTTACACTTATACTTCTTCGTCTTGGCGGTGTCAGTGTTGGCAAATCCCAGTTTATCGGCTATTTCCTGCATCGACATCTCATCAAAGTAATAATACATCAAAACCTTGCGGCAGGTTTCACCTAATTGGTCCAGGCATTTGGCTATAATCTTCTCCCGTTCTGGTTTGTCGAGATCCATTGACTCAGAAGAGTCCTTTGACTCGTTCGAAAGCCGCTTTTTCCGGTCTAGCTCCTTTCTCCACAGATTTTGACAAATACTGTAGATATATGTGCTCATTTTCGAGGTGAGCACCAGGTTACCCGACCGGGCCTTTTGCCAGAATACCACCAGGGCGTCCTGATAGACATCCCGGGCTTCTTCCTCCGTGCCACTGTTAGTGATGACCAACTTGGTCATCATCCGGTAATACTTCTTATAAATAAACTCCAGGGCCTTTTCGTCGCCTTTTTGAATCCTCTCGAAGAGGTCCTTCTCATTCATTTCAAGACCCGATTTGAATACGCGGTATGCCACGGTGGTAACCCTAATTTAAGTTGAATGAAGTATGCACCAGATAAATGTCGTTATTTTCCGATAATCGGTTTTTTAGTCCGCCCGACGCCAAGTCTGAGTTCGGTAGAAGGGCCCCCAGTAACCTCGTACCTTCAACTCTATTCCCTGTACCCAGATCTTGGCGCGATAGACCTTTCCATTTTCAGGGTCCAGTATATCACCGCCGGTACACTCGTCGCCGTCTTGCTTCAGGTTACGGATGATTTCCATCCCGATGACCTTCTTGTTGAAGCGGGGATCAGTAGGATCACATTTGTCACAAACAGGGTCAGGGTCCTCTTTGGGCTGGGTGAAAAGTTTAATGATTTTTCCGTAGATTTTTCCGTTGTCCTCACCAACCTCCACAATCGATCGAGGTTCACCGGATGTGTCATCGATGGTCTTCCATTTACCCAGCACCGTTTGGGCGTCTGCCAAATTTCCAATGAGGGTGAGCGCCAATAATAGATGGAATTGCATAGCCATAACTTTTTCGAAATTAATAAAAAAAGAGCCACGAATTTTCGCGGCTCTTTCCATGAGAAAACTAACGTTATTATTTAACTGCCGCAGGCTCGATGGGGATCGTATTGACCACCTCAACCGTTGTTTTCGGCTTATCTTTCTTTGCTTCTGCGCTATCACTTGGCACCAGAAGTGGAGCGATAACCAAGGCTACGATCGACATGAGCTTGATCAGGATATTCAACGAGGGCCCCGAAGTATCTTTAAAAGGATCACCAACGGTGTCACCAACTACCGCGGCCTTGTGAGGATCAGAGCCTTTGTAGTACATCTGTCCGTTTATTTCCACCCCCTCTTCAAAGGCTTTTTTTGCATTGTCCCAGGCACCCCCGGCATTGGCCATAAATATGGCAAGAAGAACACCCGATAC
>JANXYC010000067.1 GCA_025350305.1 Cyclobacteriaceae bacterium
GAGCCTCAACCCGAAGTGTCACTCTGAGCCTCAACCCGAAGTGTCACTCTGAGCCTCAACCCGAAGTGTCACTCTGAGCCTCAACCCGAAGTGTCACTCTGAGCCTGTCGAAGAGTGACGCTTCTCCGCATTTTTTGCCAACTCCACAATACTCGCCCAATCCTCGATAAACAGAGCTTCCTTCTTTTTGCGACTCCATCCCTTTAACTGCTTTTCCCAAGCAATTGCATCAAGGATATACTTAAACTCCATACAATAGCGTAAAATTATCGGGCGTCTTTTATAGGTGAAACTTGTCGGGTTGTCTCCTTCCGAATGTTCCCACAGTCTTCTGCTAATATTGTTTGTAACACCAGTATAGTAAAGTCCATCACTACATTCGAGAATGTACACGAAATATTTGTGGACACGCTTCATGTTGGCATGAAGGTAGTTCCCTTTAGCCGGGGTTCAAGTCAAGTTTTCCTGATCAATCGCCTTTCTAACGTGTCCATAACGCAAATACATCGCAGGAAGGAAAAACAAATTAACCAGGGTAGATGTGATCAACCCACCCACGATTACAATAGCCATCGGAAATTCTATCTCCTGGCCAGGCTGATTGCCGGTGACAATGATGGGCAACAAAGCAAGTATGGCCGCTGAAGCCGTCATCAGGATCGGTGCCATGCGTTCCAGTGCTCCTCTCACAATCATGTGCTTACCAAATGACTCTCCTTCTTTATTTTCAAGATGACGGTAGTGACTGATCAGCATGATGCCATTGCGTGCAGCAATGCCCAACACCGTTACAAACCCGACCAGCGAACCAAGCGAAAGGACTCCTCCATGCAGAAAGGCGCTTAGCACACATCCCGTTAGGGCGAACGGCAGACTTAAAAGAATTAACAATGAAATCCGATAGGATAAAAAATCTGCATATAGAATTAAGAAAATACCAAGCAGAGAAAGCAATGCCAGGCTATACAACCGGCTTTGTGATGCCTGACGTTCGGCATATTCCCCCAAGATTTCCGGATGGTATCCTTCATCGAAAGAAATGGTTTTTAATTTTGCCTCAATATTTCTTGCAACAGTACCCAAATCTTTTCCCTTGGTGTTACAGGTCACATCGATGCGCCGGGAAGAAGATTCACGGGTGATCTCATTGGGTGTTGGCGCAATGTAAACATCGGCCACGTCTTTCAAAGGAACTCTTCCTCCCGTTGGGATGTCGATGAGCATATTCCGGATCGTTTCAATATTGTTGCGCTGTTCCAGGATACCCCATACTACTACGTCAAAAATTTTCTGGTCTTCATAAATTTCTCCCGCCTTCGTACCATTCACAATCGTGTTGATCGTACGCCTGACATCTCCTGCACTTAGACCAAACTGAGCAGCAGCTTCCGGTCGAAATTTTACCTCCAACTGCGGCACAAGAATTTGCGGCTGGACTTTGAGGTCCGAAACTCCTTCGACATGAGCGAGCGAGTCACCCACTTGCCTTGCTTTCTTTTGCAGAACGGCAAGGTCAGATCCGTAAATGCGCACCACAATACTTGCGCTCGTCCCAGTTAATACTTCCTTTACACGTTCCCTTAGATAGGTGAGCAAATCCCGGTAAAGACCCGGATAACCATCGACAACCTCCTGAATCTTACCCACCGTCTGATCGTAATCCACAGCCGGGTCAATACTTATCCATAACTCAGTAAAGTTAGGGCCTACCACCTCATCAGCAACTTCGGCCCTTCCAATGTGTGACCCGAAGTTCCGTACGCCCGGGATCGCGCGCAATTCTTTGCTGGCCCTGATGGTAATGCGATCCATGGCTTCCAGCGAAGTACCAGGTTTTTCCACCCAGTGCATAAGAAAATCATATTCTTTAAAATGTGGCAAAAACTCCTCACCCAAAAATGGTATCATCACAACCGAGAGTATCAGGATGGCAATCGGAATTCGCAACGCTTGCTTTGGCTTCTCTAGAATATTACCCAATAACTTCTCATACCGTATCTTGAGCCAGTGAACCAAGGGCGGATCATGGCGGATTTTATCAGCATCGGCTTTGGAATATCGCTTGGGTAAAATCATCAGCGACAAGGCAGGTGTTAATGTCAAGGCAACGAAAAGCGAAGCGAGGATGGCAAGGATGTAGGAAAGCGCCAATGGTCTGAAAAAAGAACCTGAAAGTCCAGGTAAGAAAAATACAGGCATCAGCACCAAGGCAACGATGATACTTCCGTAAACTACTGCACTCCTGACTTCCATCGAGGCTTTCAGTACAACTTTAAAAGGTTTTTTTGGCTCCGGCAGCAAACTGTTAAGCCTCAATCTTCTCACAATATTCTCCACATCGATGATCGCATCATCCACTACCTCGCCTAGTGCGATTACTAAACCAGCCAAAACCATTGTGTCGAGCGTACCTCCACGATAATGCAGGACAAGGGCAGCCACCACCAATGAAATTGGGATCGCCAGCACACTAATCAGCGCTGTGCGCCAGTCATTCAAAAAGAAAAACAAGATGAGGATGACCAGTACACAACCGATGATCAATGCCTTATTCAAGTTGTGAATGGACATCTCGATAAAAGTAGCCGGGCGGAAGATGGTAGAATCAAAATCCAGTTCTTTCATTCCTGGTTTTAATTCAGCTAACACCTTTTCAACATTCCGCGTTACCTCCAATGTATTGGCTTGGGGTTGTTTTTCTACAATCAGGAGCAGACCAGGTACGTCGTTAATGATCGCATCGCCGATGGGCGCTGGAAATCCTTCTGTCACCTCCGCCATATCTCCTAATCGTATCGGTACTCCATTCAGAATCTTAATAGTAATGTTGGCCAGGTCTTCCGCTTTGTAGATATCCGGCACATTCGATATTGCCATCCGCTGATTGGGCATGTCAACAAATCCACCACCCAATAAAATTGTTGCGTCTCTCACGGCGGTGATCACCTGGTTCAGTTTTAAATTATTGGCAAATAGCCGTTCCGGATTTACGCGCACCTGGATTTGACGGTCACGTTGTCCCCAGATTGCTACGTTGGCAACACCAGGCACCGCCATCATGCGAGGACGAGCCGACCAACGCACGAGGGTAGTCATTTCCATTTGTGAAAGCTTTTTGGACGTCACTCCAATTTTCATAACACGGCTGGTGGATGAAAGTGGCGTGAGCATTACAGGAGGCCTCGCTACTGCAGGCAATTGGGGGGCCACCCGTGCAATCCGTTCTTGCACCAGTTGGCGTGCTTTAATAATGTCGGTACCACTCTCAAAATGTAACACGACCGAGGCTAGGCCGAGTACCGACTTTGATCGTAGGCGCGTGGTAAAGGGAGTTCCATTCAACGCATTTTCGATCGGAACGACGATGAGTGCCTCCACTTCCGATGTGGATAATCCTGGTGCTTCTACCTGAATTTCAACATACGGCGGAGCAAATTCAGGAAATACATCAAAGGCGCTGTTCTTGAGAACCTGAGAACCCGCCACTACCAACAAGGCCATCAGCACAACCACCACCACGCGGAGCCGAAGTGAAGCAGAAACAATCCAGCGCATCATTTAGCACCTCCGAATTCAGTGCCGAACAATTCCGCGGCTCCTTCAATCACGATCTTCGTTCCAGCCGCCGGTCCGCGTTTTAAAATAGCGAATCCATTTTCTACGTTGGCCAGCTCCACCCGCCGACGGATATAAACCAACGGGGTGGAATTCTCATACACCCAGGTTCCTCCCTGGATATCATACAGAATGGCAGAAAATGGTATTACGGATGAGGTCTGCTCCTGCTTGAACGGAAGGGTCACGCTCACTTTTTGCCCCGGACGGAATTGGCTATCACGATTGGGAAGTTCATAAAATAAATCAGCCGAACTGTTCAGAGGATCCGCCGTTCGTGGACCATCAATCGGCTTCGCGACCGCTTCACCGGATGACCCGTTAAAATCCGAAAGCATTCTCACCGATGCCGATATTTTGTTATTGACAAGGGCCAAATCTCCTGCATATACCTGCACCCGTACCCACAACGGACTTAGGGAGGCAACGTCCATCACTGGAGCGTTGGCTGAAACCACTTGGGAAGGCGATGTGTATACTCGCTGAATGAATCCATCCACGGAAGATTCAATGTTCAGCGTGGAAAGTCTATCGGACACCGCTGCACCTGAATTGCCTTTCATCAGGTCAACACGAGCTTCTGCCACACGCAGTCCGGCTGTTATGTTTGCCAACTCCGCCTCGGCATCCTGCTTCGCCCTCACACTCCCTGCCTTGTCCTTCAGGAGTTGCTCGGCCCTCTTTAATTTCTCAATTGCCACATCATACTGCACTTTTTTTAACTTGACATCTTCCTGCGCGCTGATCAGGTCTTTCTCCGATGGAAGGATCAGCAAGCGATATAGAGGTTGACCTTTTTTTACCGCTGTTCCAGCCATTGGAAGCACTCCGTTTTTCATTCCAAGAATGGTTCCTGATACAGGAGCGGTCAATGTCATCGATTGACCTGGCACAGCCATCACTTCACCGCTATAGATGCGCGTGAGCTTCATGGGCAGCGCTTCAATTTCTTTTGTTTTGATCCCTAATCGCTCAACAGCCTTATCGGTAAGTTTTATGGTCGTCAGATCAGATTCCTTGACCGGGTTTTCAATGGATGAAGGTGATACCTTTTTTGTGTCTGGTGTCTTGGAGCATCCGATAGCAAGCACAGAGAGTATGATTCCAAAAATATACACATGAGTATTTTTCATCGCATTACTGGTTTAAAACTTTTTTGCCCATTCTAAAATTCAGCTGACTGACCGATCTTCTTAGTTCTGCCTCTACCTCTGCCCTGCGTAATTTCGCATCCAGCATTTGCCGTGTGGCTTCCAATACCGGTAAATAAGACACGTCACCTGTTCCATATGAATTCTGAGATAAAGTAACGGCACGCTCCAACGGAGGAAGCACATTTGAGTTCCATAATTGATACGACTTAAATGCCAGTTCATATCTCGCATACGCTTCGGTGACATCAAGTGCAATACGTTGCCGGAGAGCTATGTAATTAAGAGACGCTTGCTCCAATTCCGCTTTGGCCCGGGCAATTCTTCCCTCGTTGCGATTAAATATTGGTATCTCCGTTTGGAATCCCAGATCAAATGTGCCTGGAAGCTTATTTTCACCTGTAGGTGTACCCGCAATGTTCTGGCTATTGAGTACGCCCGTGAACGTCAGAATCCGGGATCGTTCCCAGCCTATTCTTTTTCCTGCTGCTTCAATGGCGGCAGTAGCTGCGGCAAGTTCAGGCTGATATGTGTATGCCAGATCCAGGACCTCCGACTTAGTAAGCGGTGACAATCCGGGAGCAGGCGATGGGTGAAGGTAAATGACAGTGTCCTGTGATGCAATACCCAACAAGGCATTGAATCGATATCGCAAAATAGAAGTATCCTGGGCGGCCCGCAAAAGAACATCGGTTGCGTTCACTGAATCGATGCGTGCAGTGGTGGCTTCCAATTCGCTAATGTCTCCGTTTCGTAACCGTGAACTAGCGAGCTGACTCATTTCCGTTCGTATCCGCGCATTATCCGAAAGAATGCCTACTCTTGTTTTTGCCAACGCAAAGTCTGTGTATGCAACTTGCACATCGCGGATCAGTGTAAAACTTCGCTGGACAAGGTTCTCCGCAACTTTTTTTGCATCTCTTTTGGCTGCCGCCACCCGGTGAGGGCGTTGCCAAATAGCATCGAGGTAAAAGTAGATATATCCTTGTGCCACAATTCCACCGTTGGGAGACAAGTACCGGAGAAGCGGATTTTGAATAATGCCGGCATCTTTAACATCCGCTTGCGCAAACGAAATTCCTACCAAATCGGCTTGAAACTGAGCATTATTCCACAAAGCAACTGATACGGCTTCTTCTTCGGTGACACCATCATTGAGACTTACACCTGGCGGGATATCAAATTTCCCTGCCTGCTTTTTCTGAATGATGTCATGCTGTGATTGCGTTTTTACGCGATCAGAAACATACGATCTTGTGTATGGATTTCTGGGGGCACACGATCCCAGTACCATTACTACAAATACAATTGCTAAGCTTCTGTACATC
>JANXYC010000080.1 GCA_025350305.1 Cyclobacteriaceae bacterium
CACGGAAGCAAGCAGGAGGATGAAAACAGATATTGCTGCGAAGATGTACATGTTTGATTCATTACCTCCTGCCGAAATCTCATAGTTTAATTTCGATTTCAGGTGAACGTCTTTCAAAGGATGAACATAGAATTTTACAGAGTTTTCATTCTTTTTGTAATCTTCAAAAGAGATATTTTGAGGAACACCGGAGGCATGGGGGTACACTTGTTTTTCGAGAATTATTTCAAGGGCTGCCTCCAGATCATGCTGTTCATTTTTTTCCTTCAACAACATATAGTTATACACGGCGGCCGATGTCCAGACTGGTTCGTGCGTGATCTGGCCATCAATGGAAAGCCAAAAAGAAGATTTCAATTGTGAACTGCGATCGTCGTCTTTAACAATTCCGGTAACGGTAAACGGTTTTTTTTCTTTTCCAACTTCAAGGGTTTTGCCGATCGATTGTCCGTCCTTGAAATATTTGTCCGCCATACTTCTGGTCATCACCAGCCCGTTTGAACCAGCTAGTGCCGTGCGAGGGTCGCCCTCAACAAATTCGTACGAGAAGACTTTGAAAAACGAGGTGTCGGTGTAGTAAACAAGTTCGCTGAAGGATTGTCCATTTAGATAAACGGGCACATCGCGCGCACGTTTAATGCGCGTAAAGGCTTCGATTCCTTCAAATTCTTTCGGGAGGTAGTCACCCAACACCTCGGGGCCTAAACCAAACTGGCCGATGTTGTAGAATGAAATTCCTACTTTGTAAATGTGATCGGCGTTCTTAAAGTGCTTATCATAACTCCACTCGGCATAGACATACAGGAATATTACAAGACTACACGCAATCCCGATGGCAAGCCCGAGGATGTTGATAAGTGAATACGAAAGTTGGCGTTGAAGATTGCGCAGGGCGATAAGCAAGTAGTTGCGTAGCATCAGGTTACAGGGTTATGATGTTCATTGATTTACAATAGTAGTGCCATATACAATACATCGAATTCGGGTTGGGAAATTGAATGCCAGTTATTTTTAAAAACCGTTTCCGAACGTTACCGTCCGTGATCGGACGATTTTCTCAAAAAAATTATGGGAAAACAAGGGGTTTATTTTCTCTTTCTCTGATGTTCGCTCTTAGCATAGTTTCCAAAGCATTGGCAATGTTTTAGTCAATCCAGTAGGCTGGTTTTACATTGGTTGCATTTGGAAATGCTTCCAGGCAACTACGGCAACAAATAGTGCCAGGAGGAAGCGCACAAAGTTCCTCCGGAGAAGGTAACAATTCATGGTGAGGAACATTATCTCGCAGGATATACACTGATTTCTTATTGATGGACGTCGCGTAAAATAAACCCAGAATTGGAGCAGCTGTTCCGTTAAGCTGAATAAAATTGACGGGAATCTTGCCCGTTACGGGTTGGAAAAGGCTTCCGATGGCATTTTTCTGATCCCGGATAGCCTTCCAAAAACGGAATGAATTGCGCGTTAAACTGATCTGACTTACCTGTACATGAATTTTGTGCATAAATGTCCATGGGGTAACCGGAATGCGATGAAGATACAGCTCGTCATAGTTTCCAGAAAAATTTAATTGGTCATCGCTTAGCACGGGTTTGGTATTAAATATTTTATACCAACATCGACAACATTCACAGGGCTTCACTCTTACTAAATTTCGAAAAGCAGTGCTTCCAATATTTAGAAGTCCACTGCATGGAGGAGCAAAGTTGCATTTCCCATCCAAAATATAACAATTGAGATTGTCACATTCGGGACGAGTTTCCGCTTGAAAAGTGCCCGTCATTTTCCACATAAACCGACTACCTCCATCACCACGGGAAGCATTGACAAAAATATCAAACCCGTTGTCGAGTGCTCCCTCACTATTTACTACGCTGGAGTAGGAATAATAAAGACTGTCTATTTTTCCTGAGGGTAACAGAGTATCCGGTACTGATTCATACACACGACCATCTGTTAATTCAATCTTCAACTTATAGACGTTCCCAACCTGACCGCGGATGCCGGTTGCGCTGGTCTCATAAGTGCCAGAATTGATCTCCTTGAGTTCCTCGCTCGTTCCCGCATTATCGGACAAGATCAAATGTTCAACGGAAACTGGAATCTTGATGGTCTCCTTTGCTTCAATATCAAATGCCCGATTAATTCTGACCTGGTAAGGACCAGGTTGATCAGAGATAAAGCCGTCTACTGAAATACCATAATCATTTGTTTTTTTAATGTCATAATGAAGTCTGTCCACGCAGGCCCCGAGCAGAAAAAAAATTATTATTGAAGTTGGTGTTCTCACAAGGATTCCGAACGTTCATGGATCATATCCTTCAAGTTAATAATTCTGAAGGTGATTAATAAGCTGCTGCCCTGGTCAATGTGCCTTGCCGCGATAAGGTGGGATGGGCAATTGTCGCTATCACTAAAATTGCGGGTACATTTCAACCCCTGAACAAAGCAGGAGAGAACTTATTCGTCTACAACTTCTGTGCAGGATTGACTCTGGCGGCCTTAAATGTTGTGTCGCAAAAAATTCCTAACGTCGGATTTATCATGAGTTGGCTTGAATTGGGTAGGCAACATCAAGATGCCATTACCTAATAAGTCTATTCGTACTTTAATGTTTCGGCAGGCCTGGTCCATGCGGTCTTGATGGCCTGGTAACTAATCGTGGAAAGGGCAATCAGCAAGGAAAGTGCCCCGGCCAGTAAAAAAACATCCCACCCCACGGACACCCGGTACTCAAATGACTGCAGCCAGTTACTCATTAGATAATAGGTAATGGGCACCGCCAGCACCAGGGAAATGCCGATTAGATAAACATAGTCTTTTGAAAGCAGCATCAGCAATGACTGCTCGGTAGCACCCATTACTTTGCGAATACTTATTTCCTTTGTTCGGTTTTGCATGGCAAGCGAGGCCAGAGCATACAAGCCAAGACTTCCTATTATCATGGCGAGCAGTGTGGCGATACTCACAATTTTACCGAGGTTTTGATCATTTCTATATTGCGCTGCTAACGCCTGATCTACAAATGTAAATGCAAATTCCTCTCCACCGGTCAACGTATCCCAAACGATCTTTATCTGGTCTATTGTTGCCGACATATTGCCCGGTCTCAACCGTATCAATAATTTAGGAACAGGTGAATTATCAATATTAATATTTTCCAGTCCACTCAATGGAATGGTAGCATCCATTGCCATGACAAGCGAGGTCACCTTTGTGTAGAGTGAAGCATAATTAAAATCCTTTACCACTCCGATGATTTCATGATCGACAAAATCTTTACCAGGAATCTTCTTGCCAATCGGATCCGTCCAGCCGTATTCCTTTGCGAATGTTTCATTCACGATAAGCGCTCTGCGCCGGTCCGATGTGTTTTCATCCGAAAAATTTCGACCCGCTGCCAACTCCATTTTCATTGCCGGTATGTAATCGTCATCGACAATATTAACATTGAAGGTCCGGTAGGTTCCTTTCTCATCCGTGTAGCCGACATGGGTCCAGCCGCCATTTCCAAAGTCATGGGAGGAAGCACAGACAACTGCTATTCCCGGAATCTTAGCTAATTCAATTTTAAATTGCTCAGCCTTTTCGAATCCTGCCTTCACCCGCTCCGGTAAACGTCCGCCGCGAGCAACATTCAATTGAACGACGGCCAACTGTTCACGATTAAATCCCAGGTTCTTGTTTTGTAAAAATTCCAATTGTTGACGCATTACCAGCGTGCTGGAGATCAGGAAAATGGACAGGACTACCTGAACCCCCACCAGTACTTTGCGCAAACCTTGCTTGCTGCTACCTGTCTGTATTTTCCCCTTAAGAATAGCAATGGGTTTAAAATTGGAAAGCACAAAGGCAGGATAGCTGCCGGCAATCAAACCAATAATAGCCACCAGTACCAAAGCCACCAGGAATGTAAAGCCATCCGGCCGCAGTGCCAGATTTTTGCCGGCGAGGTCATTGAACAATGGAAGGCTCATGGCAGAAAGCACAATGCCCACCAGTAATGCTGCAACTGTAACGATTACTGCTTCACCGATAAACTGGAAGATCAGTTGCATTCGTTGCGCACCCACTACTTTACGGATGCCGACTTCCTTAGCCCGCTTAATGGATCTGCCAACGGAGAGGGTCACAAAGTTTATGCAGGCTACCAATAAGATCAACAGGGCAATGGCCGCAAGAATGTAGGCATACTTTGGATTATTGACCGGGGCAATGCCAACCGGGTAGCTTGTATCGAGATGGATGGAGGTGAGTGATTGAAGTCCCGGTGCATACTTGCTTTTGTTAAAATTTTCTTCACCAAGAATCGTCCGAAATACCGACGGGAATTTACTTTCCAATTCTTTTGGATTGATCCCTTCACGAAGCAGAATGTACGTTTCAGGACTAACATTAAACCAGCCAGACGTTAGAGAACGCTCGTTGTAAAGTCTTGGATAATTGAGATCGGAAATCAACACACCAAACTGAATACTTGAGTTGATGGGTATGTTTTCTATCACTGCCTTCACAGTAAATTCTTCAAACTTTTCACCCAGTTGGATGGAGATTACTTTCCCTATGGGGTCTGTGTCACCAAAATATTTTTGAGCGATTGGCCGGGTCAGGACCACATTATTTTGTCCGCCCAACGTTCCTTCGCGATCACCCTTGGTAGTTTCAAAATCAAATACCTTGAAGAAATCCTGCCCTGCAATTGACACTTGCTCGGTAAATTGGTTCTCTCCTACTTTTACGATCGAACCAATATTATTAAAACGTACTTGCGACTCCACTTCAGGGAAGTTTTCTTTTAAGGCGGGGCCCATTGGAAAAGGAGTAACGGTGGCAAAGAATTCTTGATTTTCACCCCAGTCTTCACGGGCGTACACACGATAAATGCGATTGGCCTTCGAGTGAAACGAGTCAAAGGTCCACTCATCCCGTACAAACAAAACAATCAGCACGCAAACCCCAATGCCCAGCCCAAGACCCAGGATGTTGATGATCGAGTGCGCCTTGCTCCTGCCGAGAGAACGGAGGGCAATTTTAAGGTAGTTTCGGAACATAAAAATGAGTTTGCGTTGTGAGACTTTGAGCAACCTCCACTATTCCATCCATTTCTCAAAGCCTCACGACGTCATCTGTGATTAAGATGCCGCGAATGGGGGAAAAGTTGTAGTGAAGAACGTATTTATAATCCAACAGCTGTTTCAGTTGATTACCCGGCACTTTGGATCGGCATTTCCAAAGTAACAATCATAATAATGAGCATACCCAGCGACATACTTACCGACAGTCCAATAAGATTGATCAATGAAAAGGTTCGATTGCGAAGCATGTTTCGAAGTGTAGTAGTAAGAATGCTTTTTAACATGAGTTGTAAAGTTTAGCCAAAACGAACTGTCCTTCGGATTAAATTATTATGCCCACATCCAATTAGGCAGTAAATTGTCCAACTGTCGCCCCTCAATTGCAACCGGAGTGCCAGGAAAAATGACCGAATCCCTCCCAAAACCAAATGCCTAAAAACAATAATGTCCTGAACCGAACGAAAGCCGTCCGTGCCCGGACAAGACCGGTTTGCTTCTCACCGGTTCCTGGCTCCCGGATTCAAGTCAGCGGGAGCAGTAACCAAGCCACGACAAAGCCAGTACACAGGAACCATTAATCAGAACCAAATCGCTATTTCAACCAACCACGGAATAAAAGATCACATCAACTTTCCCTATCTTCGCCCCGGCAAACCGGCACGACCAGCTCCTGCTGAACTCCCCCAGGACCGGAAGGTAGCAAGGGTAGGCGGTTGTAGCGGTGCGATGTTCGGTTTGCTATTTTTATTCTTCGCGTGTCCGCATTAAATGGACCCCGCGACCTTAATTTTAGGTTTTTGCCACCGCTAAAAACTCCCCTACTAATCATTACCAATGAAATCTAAAGTGTAGATTTACAAATTAAATCAAGCTAAATAAATTACAAATGAAATTCTTCATTGATACTGCTAACCTGAACGACATAAAAGAAGCCTACGACCTGGGCATCCTCGACGGTGTAACTACAAATCCCTCCCTAATGGCTAAAGAAGGAATCACGGGGGCCGAGAATATCAGAGCGCACTATAAAGCCATCTGCAATATTGTTGACAACAACGTAAGTGCCGAAGTAATTTCCACAGATCTTGAAGGCATGCTAAAAGAAGGCCGTGAGCTTGCGAAGATTGATCCAAAAATCGTGGTAAAATATCCGATGACTAAAGACGGTGTAAAGGCGATCAAGAGATTTACGACGGAGGGAATACGTACCAATTGCACTCTTGTCTTTACTGCCGGTCAGGCGATCCTTGCGGCGAAAGCCGGAGCGGCCTACGTTTCCCCCTTCATTGGCCGTCTGGATGATATCTCGCAAGACGGCGTTGAACTCATCGCACAGATTCGTATCATTTATGACAACTATGGTTTCAAGACGGAAATTCTTGCCGCCAGTATCCGACACACGATTCACTTGATCAAGTGTGCAGAAATTGGTACCGATGTAGTGACCTGCCCGCTAAAAGTGATCATGGACCTGCTCAACCATCCACTGACGGATTCGGGCCTTGCCAAATTTCTGGCGGATCACAAAAAAGTAAATGGGTGAGTTATTCATTTTTCGAATGTTTGGTTTCGATGCAAATCCTTACCTGCGAAATGTGATACTTGAAACCTGAAGTCAATTATGTTTTCATCTGACCCGGTTGTTCGCGTAAAAGATGCTACTATTTTTCAAGGCAATCAAGCCGTACTGAACGGTTTAAACTTTGACGTTGAAAAAGGTGACTTTGTCTTTCTTGTAGGTCGCACAGGTTCCGGAAAATCCTCCTTGCTCAAAACCCTGTACGCGGATCTCCCGTTGCGCCTCGGCGACATCAGTGTAGCCGGATTTAACATCCGCGGAATCGCCAACAAACAAATACCATTGTTGCGAAGAAAAATCGGTATCATTTTTCAGGACTTTCAGCTCTTCCCTGACCGGACGGTGACAGAAAATCTGATGTTTGTTATGCGGGCTACCGGCTGGCGCGACAGCCTCAAAATGAAAAGTCGCTTGGTAGATGTACTGATGCAGGTAGGTTTGGGGTCCGTGGAAAAAAAAATGCCTCATCAGCTATCCGGTGGAGAACAACAGCGCGTGGTGATCGCGCGGGCTTTGCTAAATGAGCCCAACATATTGATTGCAGATGAGCCCACGGGTAACCTTGATCCGGAAGTTTCATCCGGCATTCTAAAAGTTTTTCAACAGATCAACCGCAGTGGAACGGCTGTCCTGATGGCTACACACAGCTATGGCCTTATCAAAAAATTCCCGAATCGTGTACTGAAATGTGAAGACGGAAAAATCCTCGATTCAAATAAAGAACTTATCGAGTTGAAGAGTGAGGAGGATTTCTAATGTGTGCTAAATGGAGGTGGCGGGATCTTTCTTTTCTTTTGATTCCTCTAATTTCTGAATCTGTTGATTGAGCAAATCTATTCGCACGAGCATATTCAGTACCAGGGCATCTTTTACCTTTTCAGATGGGTGTTTTTTCATTTCCTCCGAAATCACCGTGTACATCGCCTCGAGCTTTTGAAGATCCTGTGTGAACGAATCGTCTGCAAAAAGTCCTTCATTCGAAATCAATGCCACTTTTTCTGAAATCTGTGCCGTATAAAAGGATTCAATGTCCTTGAAGTCCTGTTGATTTGCCAACGGCTTGACGTCTCTGAGTGAAAATTGTTTATTAAAAAATAAATAAACAGAGACCCCCATTAACACAATGGCGGCGGCTCGCCAAATCGAGACCGAGTTCCAGAGTGAATTGCTTTTCGATCCAAAAAGAGCATGGGAAATTTGCTTCCACACGTTTTCCGAAGGCGACTTATCATCGAACTCATCACGATGTTCGTGAACAAATTTTTCAAATGTATTTTTCTTCATAGACTACCTCCTTCCAGGATTTCCCGGAGCTTTTTTTTGGAACGGTTAAATTGCGACTTCGAAGTCGATTCTGAAATACCGAGTATTTCGGCAATTTCACCATGATCATATCCTTCCAGCAAATACAACGACAATACTGAACGATACCCATCTGGCAGTTTTTCCATCGCTTTTTTGACTTGCGCTACAGAAAATTGAAATTGTTCCTCTTCCCATACTTCCTCCGGGACATCAAACTTCTCATCGTCCGGAAAGCGTTCCATCCTTCTGTTCTTCAGAACGTTGATGGCCTTATTTACGACAATCCGTTTCAGCCAGGAGCCAAACGTGGCATCTCCGCGATAGTGGTCCAGACTGCGAAATGCGCTTATAAAAGCTTCCTGGAGCACATCCTCTGCTTCATCCTTATCATTTACGATCCTGTAACCAATGTTGTACATGCTTCGTGAGTAGAGCTTGTACAACTGGTAGTGGGCATCGCGATCACCCTTGCGGCAGCGTTCAATGATTTCCGCATGAATTTGCACTGTCGCAGCCTCCAAGCTCATAGTCTCAATTGTCAAAGACCGTTCTCCGAAGCAAAGGTTGCATCACTTCAATCCGTCCAAATTTTGCTTGGCGAACTGGAAATCCGGAGCTAGTTTCAATGACTCCTCAAAGTACTTTTTCGCGTTTATTTTATCTCCCTGATCTTTGTAAACCATACCCTTCAGATTGAGTAATGCCACTTTCGCCGTGTATTCTTTCTGTTTGTTTTCTGTACTGTTGAATACCACCTTAAGCGTCTCTGCCTCCGGTTTGGCCAGCAAAATATCAATATTGGTAAGCGACTCCTGATAGCGCTTTAATTCATACTGGATGAAGGCCATTTTATAAAGCGTGTTGGTGTTGTTTGTTAGTAAAAACAAACTCTCATAATTCTGAAGTGCACGATCGTAAATGTTGAGGCCTTCAAAACTCATCCCAACCAATTCAAGAACCTGAATATTTTTTGGATTACGCGTCAAAAGATCCTGCCCCACCAGTATAGTGGAGGGGTATTTCTGGTTTTCATAGTATAGGTATGCCAATTGAAATATCAGCGAATCATTTCCCGGATCCTCAATGATCAAATCATACATGACATCTTTCGCTACATCGAAATCATTCCAACGGGTTGCTACAACGCGCTTCTTCTCATAATGCTCTCTCAGATTGTTAGCAAAGTTTGGATCCGTTTTCGTTTCGACTTTTTCTGTTGGTGTGGTCTCCTGCGTAGGAGTAGTCTTCAGAGGGGTTGCTTTAGATTTCTGGCCACGCGTTACTGAAACAGTTAGTAGCATAAAGAAGCACACAAGGATTACATTTTTCATTTTTTTCATCAGGAGTTAAGTTCGGTTTTAAAGATTCCCATTTTTCGTGCGATTGAATACAGCAGGGTCAGCGCTTCCTCGCGGTCATTTTTTATTTCACCTTCAAGAATAGCTTCCTTGATCTGTTCCTTGATCTCACCAATTATCCGGCCAGGCGGCAAGTTAAGCATGCGAATGATTTCGTCACCGGTGACCGGTGGTTGAAAATTCCGAACGTGATCCTTTTTTTCCACTTCTATCATTTTCTGTTCCACGCGCTCAAAATTTTTGAGGTATTTTTTGACCTTTTCAGGATTTTTTGAAGTAATGTCGGCCCGGCATAATTTCATCAGCCCGTCTGTATCTTCGCCTGCTTCAAAAAGTAATCGCCTGACTGCGGAGTCTGTCACGTCATAGGCCAGCACAATTGGGCGAAGGTGAAGTCGCACGAGCTTTTGAACGTATTGCATCCTGTCGTTAAGGGGTAGCTTGAAACGTTTGAAAATTCCCGGCACCATGCGCGCGCCTTTGTCTTCATGACCATGAAACGTCCAGCCATGGCCCGGTTCAAAACGTTTGGTCAGGGGCTTGGCAATATCATGAAGAATGGCCGACCATCGCAGCCACAAATCGTCCGACATTTTGGAAACATTATCAAGCACGTGTAAGGTGTGATAAAAATTATCTTTATGGGCCTTATTGTCTACGTATTCCACTCCCTGCAGCGCCACCATCTCCGGAAAGAATTGCTTTAGAAGCCCGCTGTGAAAAAGCAATTTGAATCCATAGGAAGGTGTGGGTGACAAAATAATCTTATTGGTTTCTTCGGTGATCCGTTCCATCGATACAATTTTTAACCGCTCCTGATTATCCAGGATAGACTGGAAGGTATCCGGATCAATGTCAAAATTCAATTGAGAGGCAAAGCGAATGGCCCGCATCATGCGCAGCGGGTCATCCGAAAACGTGACGTTTGGGTCAAGCGGAGTCCTGATCATCTTCTCTTTTAGATGGGCAACGCCGTCAAAGGGATCTATCAACTCACCAAAATTCTGTTCATTAAGACTAATAGCAAGGGCATTGATGGTGAAATCTCTCCGTTTCTGATCTTCCTCCAACGTGCCATCCTCAACAAGGGGCTTCCGCGAATCCTGACGATAGGATTCCTTGCGGGCACCCACAAATTCAAGTTCGTACCCGCCATGCCGGATCATGGCCGTGCCGAAGTTTTTAAACACCGTTACAGGCAGATTGCCGAGTTTCATCCCAACTTTTTCCGCCCACTGGATCCCACTCCCCACACAAACAAAGTCGATATCTTTATTAGGGCGTTTTAAAATCAAATCCCGGACGAATCCGCCAACGACGTACGCTGCCACCCCATCTTCACGGGCGGCCTCTGAAACAGTTTTAAATACGTCATTCAATGACAAATCTTCCGAAAAATTCATTTTACCGTTACGTTGTTGTCTTTCCCAAAGGTAAAGGTTATTCGGATGACGATACGGGAAAGATATTTACTTTTTAAAAGTCGGGCACGGAAGATACTTCTCCCGTTTCTTAGTCTTCGATTTCATCGCGATTGCCAATTTGTATTTCAACGCCACTTCATGTGTTCCACCGGAGACTGGTCCCAATGCTGAAACGGTGAAATCATAACTGTACATGACCTCCACTCGCTGAAGTTGGAAACCCAGGATCACGACAACAGCATCCTGTTTTAAATTACCGGCCACATTTTTCCCGATGGGAATGCCCCGATACCAAAGACCCAATACAACTGGATCATATAGAAAATAAGCGCCTACATCCAATTGAGAGAACCTTCCCTGGTTTTTATAGACAAACGACGGTGATAAAACACCTTGGCGCTCACTTTTTAAGGGCCTGCGGTTTAAGGGAATTCGAACACCGCCATGGATTGTTGTTTTGACCGGCAAGGGGGCTTCCTGACTCAGCAATGTCCTGTTTGGTTGGTTGATATGACTGGCTGCAAACCCAAACCAGAATGATTTATTGTAAGCGAGGAGCCCCGCATTAAAATCAAAATAATGAGACATCCCCAAATTAAATAGCGCAGGATCATCACTGGGTACCTGGCCTTTTGGATCAAATTGAAGTTGATCTCCAAAAATGAGCTTGTTCAAATCAATTGTGCGAAAGGCATATCCGAAATTTAAGCCAGAAGCGATCACCCACTTATTGGCTATGCTTACACGGTATGAGTAAAGAAAATTAAACTGTGAAGATTTCAAGCCTGCCGTGCCGGCTTTGTCCATCGTCACAAGAAAGCCTACACCACTATTGAAGTGATATAAATTATAGTCGTAAGAAAGAGCGGTAGTGACATAACCTCTTGCAATGTTCGGCCACTGATTTCGATAATTAGCAATGAATCGGTGGTCGGTTGTTGTGCCGGTAAATGCCGGGTTCAAATACAACGGCGCCGCATAATATTGAGAGAACTCCGGATCTTGAGCGCAGGCCATTAGCGTGGAAAAAATCCCAATAAGGCTGACTACAATTCTCATCATCGGATTAAGTTGATATCTCCTGTTCTCACCACGCGTTCTCCATTTTCATATTGGGCGGTGATCTTATAGACATATACATCCTGGGCACACAGCTTGCCTTTGTAATAGCCGTCCCAGCCCATTTGGAGATCTCTGCTTTCAAAAAGTAATTCACCCCAGCGATCAAAAACAAGCATTTCAAACTGCGTGACCCCTCGCATTACCGGAAGAAAAATATCATTCTTACCATCGCTTAGCCCACCCTGGCCGGGAGTACCTGAAGGTCCTGTCGCTCCGGAAAGGTTTGGTGAAAAAGCATTGGGAACCAGCAATTGTCCACCCTCTTGCGTAATCACTGCATTTTTGACTTTCGAAGTATCCATGCAATTATTTGGACTAATCGCGATCAGAGAAATTGTAAATGCACCGACGTCCTTGTAGATATGCTCAGGGTCTGGCAGATCAGAAGTAGTACCGTCGCCAAAATCCCATTGATATCGGCCTGCATTAAAACTATTGTTTTTAGTGTATAAGATACCGCCAGGTATATAAATGAGCCTGGGCTTTGTTTCGAACTGCGCACTCGGTTTAGCAAAGACTTCAATGATCATCTGCTTTACCTCGACAGCTTGCCCGGTGATGTTTGAAGCCGACAGGCTCACCGTGTACGTTCCCGGTTGATAGTAGGTATACATCGGATCAACAGCTTTTGAAGACGCTTGCCCGTCTCCAAAGTTCCATATATAACTATCCAGATCAGCGAACTTAGAAAGATTGGTAAACTGGACTGAGAGCGGTTGGCACCCTGAGGGCGGACCATAACTAAATGCGACTACAGGCGGAGTGGGCTTAATTACAATTGTTTTAGTTTGAATTTCAACGCATCCATTATACTTCACCGTTAACTTAATCGTGTAAGTGCTGGGAGCCGGGTAGGTATGCTGAAGAGTTGGTCCGGCAGTTGTGGACGTCAGGCCATCTCCAAAGTCCCATAGGTAGGTCCACGGCCCAGCGTTCGTTGTGTTCGTGATAAAGACCACTGATGATGGAAAGATTTGGGTCTGGGGTGCGACCGTAAAAGAAGTATTTATTACGCGCTTTTGGGGAACGACGATGCTTTGGGTTGTGATGTTACTTGCACAATTGGCCAGATTCTTCGTATCAAGGGCTATGGCAAGATTTTGATCTGCCGATGAACTCACTACTTCATACTCCAACACATCATTTGATCCGGATGTGTTCAGCATTACAACTGAGTTTTGTGAAATGGTCCAGTGGTACTGAAGTCCTTTTTGTTGGGCCGTGAATTGTAGCCGTATTTTTTGACAATCGAAGAAAAGTGTATCAATCCTGAAAATCGAAAGTGGCAATGGGCTCACTCGAATGGTTCGTGTTGAATCACCGAAGCAGCCAGTCGTGAGGGTTGTTTTAAGTTTAATATTGAAATCTTTTATGGTGGAGGTTGCATTAATAAAATTGGTGGTATAGGCTGGGGTCGTTCCGGTACTTATATCAGAAATAACGCCGTTTGCATCACTGATTGTCCATCGATAGCTGGTGGGGCCCAATGATTGCGTTTGTGGATCCACCGCAAAATTGACACTGATAGGTGAGCAATTGTCATTGAAGGGTGAATAGTTGGTCGCGGTAAAACCTGAACGAGTGCCCGGAAATACGGTGATTGTTTTCGTTGAAGAAATAGTTTCGCAAGTATTGACCGTGACGACCCGAAGCCTCACGTCAAATAGTTTGTTGACGGTATTGACATTCACAAATGAATGAACAAACTGATTGGTAAACGCAAGATCGGTAGGCCGTTGTGTAGCCACTGTCTGAAAGCCTAACCCGGATTTTTCATCAACCTCCCACACAAATCGATCAATAATATCCGGTTGGCCTGGAACGGAATTATTTGTAAACGTCACTTTCAATATACTGCAACCGGAGGTCACATCGGGAGAGAAAGTAGCAAACGGAACCGGATCGACGTTCGTGGGGATTACTAAAATATTCGAACACGCATTTTGATTGGTCGTCACACGAAGCGCAACTTGACAGGTTTTGGCCGGGCCAAGCGGTCGTGTGAAAGAGGTTTTATTGTCGAAAGCTGGATCCTTATTGAATGTGACGCCATCATAATTGAAGTCCCATTCGCGGAGTACGATGGATTCACCATTTATTGAATTTAGTGTTGAGCTTTCTGCGAACACGTTGGGCTGACCCTGGCATACACGTGTGGCGGTAAATGCCGGCAAAGGCTTTTCATAAACAAGGACCTTTACTTCATCCACCGTCTGGCAAGAAGTGGCGTTGTCGCGAATAATAAGGCGGTTACGATAAATCCCCCGATTGACAAATACCTTATCAAATGGTCCAAGAGCAACCGCTGAAAACCCGCCACCCAAGGGTGCTTGCTGAACGAGGACATTGTTCTGATCGTAAAACTCCCACCGCCACTCGGTGGTAGCGTTCACCACTCCGATCGACACATCTTTAAATCTTACTTGAAATGTCGAGTACGGAGAAGAAGCGACTTGGCAAAAAATCGGACTGAGTGGATTATTGGAAAAGTCCGTTGATTGGATTTTAGCCACCAGTGATGGTGAAATTGTAATTGTTGTTTCATAAATCGCAACACAATTACCTGCCGCATTTTGGTCAAGCACTGAAAGCCGGATCAGTTTTTGGCCACCGGTGCTGTACGAAAATGCCGGGTTCGTATTTGCAGACGTGCTCAAAGGGGCACCTGCCCCGGTGCTATTATCATAAAACTGCCAGGTGTTTTTAAAAGATGCCCCGGGTATGGCTGGCGTATTGTTATCAAAATAAATAATATCATTGATACAAAACACCGTTTGCAACGGACCACTCGCATTACCCAAACGTGTGACATATATTGGGCTGGGGGCATCCACAATCACAATCCGGGCGGTCGTTACTTGAGGAAGATTGTCCCCGTTGACCAAGTCGCTATTAACAGGATTGAAGGCATTTCCATCCAGCAGATTATTGTCATATGCATTACATTGATTCCAGTTCTTTAACGTGATCTGAAAATCTTTCCCGATATCGGCTGGAAGCGTAACAGGAACGTTGATGGGTAAACCTGCTTGTCCCGGTGAATTGACTGGATAGATCGGGTTACGACCTGGGGCCGGATCACGATAGGGATACGCGCCGGGTGTCGAGCTGTTTACCTGAATGCCGGGTATCTGGGTAGGGAAAGGACCGGTGCCGTAAATCCATTGTATCCATCGGGAAGCACTGTTCTCCCGTGTCAATCGGGGAAAGCAATTCCAGGCGCTGTTGTCGGTGAATGAAACGGTAGCCGCATACCCGGCACAAACCCGAAACACGGCCGGATTAATAGAGACCACATCATTTGTCCATACAATTACCTGTGTCGTGATCGGAACGACGCTTCCTCTCGGATTGCAGGCATTTGATGCGTCAATCACCACGTCATATCCGCAGTTAACACTTGCAAGCGGATACAAATGTGACATCACCACGCCACCCGGCGCTACTTGAACATAGGTCTGCTCCGGAGTACCATCACCCCACTTAACAAAGTAGTTTGTGCCTGGAACAGATGCGAGGTAAATTGTTTGAATATTGACTGTGAAAGGAGCACAACCTCGGCTACTGGTTAAAAAAGCAAAGCCCGGCTCCATAATGCCTCCACATTGAGCAAATGTCACATTCTTCTGACCCAGAAACAGTATAGCACTGAACAATACTAAACGTAAAGCTCGTTTTGGAAGAACCATTTAAATCGACTGTTTTACGATTCTATAAAAAGCGAATTGGACGAATGTAAATAAGGCCTTATAGAAGAAGGAAACCCTGCACGCAGGATGAGTGGTATTCTTACCCGATTAACAGTTGAAAAAAAGAGATGATTTGCAGTTCCTGATTATTTCCAGAAGCCTTCCTTGCGCCCACTGGTCGGGCACGGGATGAGCCGGTTGCGCTTCTTAACACCCCGGTGGATTGGCTTTGCACTAAATTCATACATAATGGATAACTCGTGTGCGCCGCCTGAACTGGTGGAAAGTGGGCCAATGTTAAAATCATAACTATAACCAATAGTCATTTTGTCCAGGTACATGCCCAATTGTAAAATGAAGGCATCTTGATTTATTGAACCGAGTGCATTTTTTTCAAAAGGTTTTCCACGATACCAGATCCCCACATATACCGGATCGATGTGGTAATTAAGACCCATGTTAAGTTGCGTTATACCACCCTGACTCTGATAGATGAAGGAAGGTGTGAGGTATGAAACTCTCGAAGAAGTCCTCAATCCGCCAAGCAATGAAATTCTGGCACCACCGTGAACAGTTACCTTCATAGGCAGGCGAGTTACGTTGTTAAGAATCGAAAGGTTGGGTTGGTTCATGTGGCTAAAAGCACCACCAATCCACAAACTTTTGGTATACAGAAGAAAGCCTGAACTAAAATCGAAGTACTGCTGATTACCGAGCTTATTCAGGTCAGGGTCTAGCGAAACGCCATTGAACTCAAGACCGTCACCGAGCCGCAGTTTTGTTCTGTCAAGACCATTGATCCCGTAACCAAACGAAAGGCCCGGTGAAAAAACGATTTTGTCATTAATCCTCACTTTATAACTGTAGAGTAAACTTGCAGTTGTTGTTCTCCAACCGGCTGATCCCATTTTGTCTGTCGTTGCAAGAATCCCAAAACCGCTCTTCAATTCATCCACCCATATATCATAGGATGCTGCAAAGGTTGAAAATGCCTGTGGGAGGTTAGGCCATTGGATGCGATGGTTAAATGTGGCGCGTTGCTGGGGTGTAATGCCGGTGAATCCCGGATTCAGATAAAGCGGCGATTGATAATATTGAGAGAACTGAGGGTCTTGTCCTGACACCTCCAGCGCCGCCGTCATAATCACCAAAAATAAGATTCTCCTCAGCATAGCGTACATAAAGTTATCGGATCATGGTGACATCACCAATTTGAGTTGTCCTCTGACCGTCGGAGAGCCGTATGGTCACCTTGTAAACATATACCCCTGCCGGAAGGAGTCGGCCATCTTTATCATAGCCATCCCAACCAATTAGCGTACTGTTACTTTCAAAGATCATATTGCCCCACCGATCAAACATTTGAAGATTATACTCTTCCGCACCCTTAATAATTGGCAGGAATACATCGTTGAACGATCCATTGCCACTAACTCCTCCTGAAGGTCCGGACAAATTCGGCGTGAAGGCGTTGGGTACCTTTGTTACGCCTCCTTGTTTTGCCACCACCTGATGCTTCAATGTATCGGCGCACACGATGTTATTGCCGTGATCAAATTGTGCATACAACTGAATGTCATAAATTCCTTCAACCTTATAGGTGTATTTAGGTTCATCCTCCGTTGATTTTCCGCCGTCACCGAAATCCCATGCATATTTATTGGCCCCGGTACTAAAGTTGAATGTGCTTAATTCTGTGTCAGGTATATACACCACATCCGGGCGAGCAGCAAAGGAGGCAAAGGGTTTTGGATATAACGTCACCGTCTGAGGCAGAGCGCTCGCCGTCTGGCCGGTTATTGACTGTGACGCCTTTAAAGAAATCGTGTATTTTCCTTCTGATGGAAGATTGAATGTTGGTAAGAGACCCGAAGAGGTAGCGGCTACCCGGTTGTTATTGTCGACTACTTTCCATTCAACCACATCACCCGTGATGTTGCTTTCGGTGACAACCACTTTAACAGGGAAACATCCTTCTGTCGGTGAGATTTTGAATGTAGCCACCAATGGCAATAAGTTGATGTTGATAGTTTTCGTGAACACGGACTTACATAGACCGCTTTGCTTATTGGTGACCGTAATGGTGATCTCTTTAGGTCCTGGTCGCACGTATTTCACCGTGGGAGGTGTTGTACCCGAGAAATCACTCGGACTAGAATCTGACCCAAATGTCCAATCATAGATGAACGCACCCGCATCAATAGGACTGGTCGTATTGGTGAACGTTACGTTGGACATCAGATTGACGAACGGAGGCACCGTACCTTCATTGAATCCGGCAACCGCGCTTCGGTACACCTTAATTGGAATAATCTGATCACCTGTAGGACACTGTCCGTTTGTACCACGATAAATTACGTCGTATAAAATCGGGTTGGAGGTAGTAGCATTCGTGAAGGCATATTTAATATTTAGACTGGTTCCCATCGGAGTTTCTGCGGTCTGACCAGTTACCCGGAATGACCATGTCTGCGATGTTGCGCCAACGCTTTGGTTTAAGAATTGGATCGATTCACCACTACAGATTTCCGTCTTGTCAGAAATAATACTGGCAATAATATTCGGATAGATGGTAATTGTCTTGGGTGTAATACTCTTGAAACACCCCGGATAAGGAGCGGGAAGTTCCGTCTGCAATGACACAGGATATTTGAGCGTACTGGACGGGCTCAGGTTAGTATAGGTATGCTTGATGACCTTATTGGCCAGCGTTGTAGTAGCCATATATGTTGAATCAGCGGTATCCCCAAAGCGCCATGTATAAATCGTCCCATTCACCTGGTTGTATTGGAATAAAGCAACATTTGGATTACAAACTGCTGCCGGACTTATGATTGTAAAGTTCGGATCCGTATCACCTACATTAACAATCAATGGGGCACTGAAAGGTGTGGTACAACCCAAGCCATCCTTGACCGAAGTAATTGTATAAGTTGTTGTAGCGGCAGGAGTATCCTGGATCACCGCAACATTTCCTTTTTTCGTCACCAAAATATCGGCGTCGCCTTTGTTGTATTTGAAGTCAAATGGGGCCTGGCCCCCAAATTGGAAAATTAAGTATTCATTACTTCCCTTGCAGATGAAATCAGGGGCTGGCGAATTCAGGAAAGCCGCAGTAATCTGTGGGGCAACAGTAACGACCATTATTTTACTTTCGCCCACACAAGATCCAGGGCCTGTGGGTGTGATCGTGTAAGTAAGCGAAGCCTGAGCACCCGTGGTATTCGTCATAGCCTGCGTGATCGTTGCACCCGAACCAGTAGTCGGTATACCCAACCCACTTGGATCAGAAACCGTCCACGCAAAGGTGACACCGGATGTGACATTACTTGTTAAAGGAATGCTAAGCGTGCTTCCATGACACACCACTGTTGTATTGGGCACTCCCAACACTTTCGCTTTAGGATTAACCTGAACGCTAATGGGTAGCAGAGTTCCGGAGCAACCGTTGACTTGAGGCGTAACTGTATAGGTTACTGTTTCAACAATGTTACCACTGTTGAAAAGTATTTGGAAGATACGGTCACCTGCTCCTGCACTTGCACCGGTTATCGTAGCCGGCTTCACTGGCGTGGGCCAGGTAGAAACCGTATTGGTAACATCGGATGTCAAACTTATGTCAATCATATCACCGCTACAGATGGGCGCTTGTGCACTTGCTGTAATGTTGGGTTTGGGATTTACTGTTACTGTTACTGTTACATCATCACCAATACATGCTGCACCTCCATTTATTCTTGGACGGAGTGTGTACGTTACCGTCTGCGAGGTTCTTGGCGTAGGCGTCAGCGGGATGGTTAGAATATCATTCAACGTGGATGTCTTGGCAAAAACAGTGTTATTCGCCGACGCGCCGGTAACTCCACCGGTGGCTACCGTATTTACCAACAAGTATTCTACAACTCCAATTGCAGGAGTTGTCAAAGAGGTTAATGAAATCCCTGTAGCCACCCCTTCACATACTGATTTGGAAGTAGGCGTCGCAACCAGCTTAGGTTTGGGCTCAACATTCACAACGACACTAACCGGCAGACCTGTGCAACCACTTCCTCCTCTTGCACCGTTCGCCACTGGCGTGATGCTGTAGGTAACGAAAGCAGAAGAATTTGAATTGTTAACAAGGTTATCCTGGATACGATAGCCAACCGCCAGGCTGCTCAACGATGGCGCGAACCCAGTGATTTGCGAACCAACAGAAGAGACGGCAGTATAATTGAATGTGATCACCCCAGCTGTCGGCGTGGTGGGTGATGCCATGACTATATCGGTAGCGGTGGTCACATTTGCACTGGTGCTACAGATAGTCGGGCTTGCATTGACGGGTGCTGCCAGGATGTTGGGTTCAACCGTCAACACAATATTCTTTTGAGGTCCGAGGCATCCGGCTGTGGACTTCGGCTCAACGCGATAGATAACTGTGAGAGGACCATTTGTGGGATTACTGAACTTATCGGTAGAAATGTAAGAAGCAGTCACTCCGGTAGCAGGCACCACCGCGCCCAAGACAGTAACCAGGCCCGGGGCTATCGTTCTGCTGATAATGTTAAACGGAGACACAGCATGCAAGGGGGCACTTGTAGGGTCAGCGGTTAATGTAATTCCGGTAGCGACACCTGTACAAACTGTCTTGTTTAATGTAGAGGACAATGCCGGTGAAGGATTGATCGTAAGGGTCAATGTTACGGGAATACCAACGCAACCACTGGCAGATACTGCAGCAATCGTATACACTGCATTGATCGGGCTATTGGTTGTATTTACATAGACATCATTGAAAATTGCATTGGCCAACTTTCCATTGCCGATGCCTGCATTGGAGCCACCGGCGGTAAGGCCTGTGGATACAATCGAATTGATATTATAAGTTGTCGCGGCAACTGATCCGGGCGCTACCGCCAACGTTACGCTGGAAATAAGTCCACTACATACCGGAGTAGGGTTCAGTGCCGGATCAAGCAGTGGCACAGGATTAATGATAACATTGATAAACCTGGAGGCTCCTTCACAACTTGCAGCAAGGCTTATGCCGCGCACTTCATACACAACTGTTACAGGAAGGGCTGTGTTGTTGGTGTAGGTATCGTTCTTAATCAAGTTGATCCCTGAAGTCGTTCCTGCTATTGTATTGGCTACGTTGGCAGTGATCGTACCGGGTACAACTACACTAATCAGTTTGAAGCTTGTGGTATTGACGGATGTTCCATTAGTGGCCATGATTACTCCCGTAATATCTCCACTGCATACTGTGATATTCAGACCCGTGCTTACAACCGGTTCAGGATTGACGGTCACAGTAATATTAAAAGGATCTCCCAGGCAACTATTTACGGTCGACACAGGTACGATTGTATAGATTACCTTGAGCGGAACGGCTGTGGTATTTGAATAAGTATCATTTTTGATTGCAAGGGTGCCGAGCGCAGCCCCAACCGTTGGCGTTCCGATCAATCCAACATCCTGACTGTTCAGGGTAATGTTATAAGAGGCTGCTGCGACGGAAGACCCATTCGTTGCGAGTGTAATGTTAGTAGGATTGTTACTGGTGGCATTCGTGCTACAAATGGTTTTCGTCGCTAATGTAGGATCCACCACTGGCTCAGGATGGATCGGCTTAGTGATTGTGAAGTTAGCGCCAACGCATGTGCCTGCCGTAGGTGTGATCGTGTACACTGCATTTTTATCTGCATTTGATTTATTGGTGAACGATGATGAGGTAATGATTCCTGTAGCCGGTGCAGAGGAAGGTCCTCCGTTATAAGATACTGTCCAGCTAAACGTACTGACCACATTGTTACCTAATGGAGTGTTCACGTTTACCTGAGGGTCAATTGTAAAGGCAACGTCTGAGCAAATCGCAGCTTTTGTATCACTCGCGCCGACAGGGTTAGAGTTAATAACAACTGTGTACAGGAACGTGGATCCAGCGCATGTAGGATGAGCCGTATTGAACGGAGTCACTGTGTAGACCATGTTCACTGCAACGCCGGTTGCGTTGGAGAATGAATCGGTGATATTCGTATTGCTTGCTACTACCCTATTGGCCGGTGCAGGTACGTTAGTCTGATCGCTTGATACTACTGTATAAGTAAATTTAGCCGTGACACTGGTAAATCCATTTGTCAATTGAGTTGACAAATCATGATTTACTGCAGAACTACAGATTGGATCTGTAAAGTCTGAACCAACGGGCTCTGCGTCCATGGTGATCGTGATAGTTTTCTGTGCCCCAAGGCATCCATTGATGGATCCAACAGGCTCTACAACGTAAGTAACTGTCAACGATCCCGTCGTCACATTTTTGAATTTATCCGTAATCAAATAATTGGCTGCTACATTGGTGGCGGGTACCGCTACAGAGGCCAGGGCCGTTAAGCCTCCGGATATTGTACGGTTGATAATATTGTAATTGGCTGCCGTGACACTGGTACCGTTGGTATTCAATGTCAATGCTATTGCCTGGCTGCTGCAGACTGATTTATCGAGTGTGGTAGACACAACCGGCTCAGGATCCACTGTGATCGTGATCGTCTTCTGCGCTCCCTTGCAACTGTTGATAGCCCCTACCGGTTCTACAACATAGGTTACAGGCAGTGAGGCTGAGGTGAAATTCTTAAACTTATCCGCATTCAGATAGATCAATGATACGCCGCTCGCTGGAACCACCGCGACTGACACCGTGGTTAAACCTGGTGAGGTACGACTAATGATGTTGTAATTCAGCGCTGCTATACTTGTTCCGTTGGTATTTAATATCAGCCCTACCGATGTTCCACTGCAAACTGTATTGTTAAGTGTGGTCGAGACCACCGGCTCAGGATCTACAGTCATTGTGATCGTCTTCGAAGGACCTATACAGGTTCCAGCAACTGCCCGAACCACATACACTACCGTTAACGATCCACTCGTCGTATTGGTAAACTTGTCTGCTGCCAGGTAGCCTGGAACAACTCCAGTCGCTGGAACCACTGCTGTTGTAACGGGTGTTAATGCTCCTGCTGAAGTACGGCTTATAATGTTATAATTCGTGGCACCTATACTAGTCCCATTTGTATTCAATGTAAGACCT